>DUMX01000153.1 GCA_012839665.1 Gelria sp. | reverse complement strand
CGTCGGGATACCATGATTATAGAAGGTCCGTTGGATGTATTAGACCATTCTGCTCCACTACCTTATTATGGTTCTAAGATGGGTATTGATGCCACCAAAAAGTGGCAGGCAGAAGGACATAACCGGGAATGGCCTGAAGACATTCGGATGAGTGAGGAGATTATTGCCCTGGTCGAGAAAAAGTGGAGTGAATATGGCATTGACTAAGTTTAGAGATGTTCTGGACATGGTTGATTTTGGACATACCTTGTTTGGACTTCCTTTTGCTTACCTGGGGGCTTTTTTGGCAGTTAAAGGTATGCCTACGGTTTCCCAATTGGTTTGGATTACACTGGCTATGGTAGGTGCCCGGACTGCGGCACTTTGTCTTAACCGTTTAATAGATTTGGATATTGACCGGGCGAACCCGCGGACTGCTGACTGGGTGCTACCGGCAGGCAAACTTTCCCCCCCAAGAGTATGGATATTAGTTTTTCTTAGCCTGGCTTTACTATTTTTTTCGGCTGCGCAGCTTAATCCTCTGTGTTTAAGACTTTCTCCTCTGGCAGTAGCAGTCCTATGGATATATTCCTATACCAAGCGTTTTACCTGGTGGTGTCATCTTATATTGGGATTGGCCATTGGTATTGGACCAATAGGGGCCTGGATTGCGATTACGGGAACTTTTGATTGGCAGCCTCTGATTTTGGGAATGGCAGTAGCCTGCTGGATTGCCGGGTTTGATACCATGTATGCTTGTCAGGACATTGAATTTGACCGTAAACATAATCTTTACTCCATTCCGGCACGTTTTGGAGAAGAGGGCGCACTAATCTTTTCTGCCGGATTTCATGTAGGTACCGTATTTTTCCTGGTTTTGACCGGTATTATTTTAAATCTGGGATTGTTTTATTATGCCGGAGTATTGCTAGCCGCAGTTATTCTGCTCTATGAGCATTTAATCGTTAAACCGGGTGATTTAAGTCGGGTTAACTTTGCTTCTTTCAAAATAAACCGTTATGTAGGTCTATTAATTTTTATTACTACTCTTATGGACATTTTTTATTAAAGTGGGAAATAATAGGACTAGGAATTGAGAATTGATTTCCTGGAAAACGATAATTCTTAGCTTTTGGGGGAAAAGTTTGTGAAGAGGATGGTATTAGCTATAACCGGGGCCAGTGGGGTAGTTTATGGAATTCGTATGGCCGAGGAACTATTAATAAGGGATTTTGAAGTCCACCTTATTGCCAGTGATGCTGCCTGTATAGTGCTGGAACAAGAATTAGATTGGGATTTTAGTTCGGGTCGGACGCAGACTTTTTATCAACGACTTCCTAAAGGTAATCTGATATATTATGATAATGACGATATAGCTGCTCCAGTAGCCAGCGGTTCTTTTCTAAGTAATGGCATGATGGTAATGCCGTGCACTATGTCAACTTTATCAGCTATAGCCCATGGAAGCTCTAATAATTTAATAACTCGGGCAGCAGATGTTATGCTTAAGGAAAAAAGACAACTAATTTTGGTCCCCCGGGAGACCCCTGTTAATACCATACATCTGCGCAATATGTTACTGCTTTCAGAAATGGGGGTTAATATAGTCCCGGCTATGCCAGGTTTTTACAGCAAACCAACTGGTATAGAGGAGATAGTTGATTTTTTGGTTGGTAAGGTACTTGACCTTATAAATGTATCTCATGATTTATATCATCGTTATGGATAGAAAATTGTTGGATTTTGTTCGATTAGATTTTATAATAAGAAAATAGACTGGGATTAGACACTGAAGAACACGCGTGGTCCCGATATATAAATGGTAATAAGAATGATTGTGCTCCAAGGAGATATATATGCCTGAAACAAATTTTTTTAAATTAGTAGAAGAGGAGCTAGCCCTGGTTGAATCTGGTTTGGCTAAAAACTTGGATAGCCCTATCGATATTATGAACCAGGCCTCGGTACATTTGATTAAGGCTGGAGGCAAAAGGTTACGTCCGGCTTTTGCTTTGTTGGCTGCCAGCTTTTATGGAGAAGACCTGGAAGAAGTTATACCGGCGGCGGTAGCTTTGGAATTAATTCACATGGCTACTTTAGTCCATGATGATGTTATTGATAATTCGGCTATCCGCCGGGGGACGAAGACTGTAAAAAGCGGGTGGGGAAATCGGGTATCCATTTATGCTGGTAATTATGTTTTTGCGCGCTCACTGGCAATAATGTCTACTTATCAACGTAGCGACCTGATAGATGTACTAGCCACAGCTAGCATGAAAATCTGCGAAGGTGAGATTATTCAGATGTTAAGCTGTTATAATGTTAATTTGGGTTTAAAGAATTACCTGCGTAGGATTGAACGTAAGACGGCACTGCTAATATCAGTAAGCTGTGAGCTGGGCGCTAGAATAAGAAATGCACCACTATCAGAGATGATAGCTCTTAAGAATTACGGTTATTATCTGGGTATGGGATTCCAGATTACTGACGATATTTTGGATATCATTGCTGATGAGGAAACTTTGGGTAAGCCTACGGGAAGTGATATCAGGCAGGGGGTAATAACTTTACCAGCCCTGTATGCTCTAAGGCATGACCCTGATCGTCAAGAGCTGGCGCAGTTGCTCTCCTCGCCGGAAGCTTGTACTAATGAGGCGGAGCGTATAATTGAAATGATTATTGATTCTGACGGCATTGATTATGCCTATTATGCAACCCAGCATTTTGCGGTGAAAGCCCAAAAACAGCTGAAAGTACTACCTGATTCACAAGTTAAAAGGACTCTGTACAATATAGCTGATTTTATTATAGCCCGAGAATATTAAGAAATTAGAGGAGTAACCTTGTGGCCTTAAAGGATTTATCGCCGGAAGAGAAACAGACCATAATTGAACATCTGGAAGCATTACGGACTTCGATAATAATAGCTTGTGTCGCCATTATTATTGCTGCTGTTTTTTGTTTTTATTACAGTGAAGAGATTTTGGCTATAGTTACTATACCTTTACGTTCATTAAATGAAAATTTGGTAGTAACTGGTGTAACCGAAGCCTTTTTTGTAAAACTTAAATTATCTTTTTATTCTGGTTTTGTTATTGCCTTTCCTATAATTGCCTGGGCGTTCTGGAGGTTTCTGAAACCAGCTCTATATCCCTCGGAAAGAAAGTACGTATATATATTTGTTCCCCTGGCGGTAGGATTATTTACCGTCGGAGTTTTATTTGCCTATTTTGGCGTTTTACGGTTAATTTTAAATTTCCTAATATATATAACCGGAGAGAATTTAGATACTATGTTCAAGGTGGACCAGTATGTTTCATTTGTGCTGGCCTTTGTTATTCCCTTTGGGCTAGTTTTTGAATTACCGGTAGTAATCTTTTTCCTTAGCAAATTGGGAATTATTCGTTATGAACAGCTGGCTCGTAACCGCAAATATGCCTTATTGGTTATAGTAATATTAGCAGCAGCTCTTACCCCTGGTCCTGATCCTATTTCACAAATGTTAATGGCTGGTCCGGTTTACTTACTTTATGAAATCAGCATATGGGTATCTAAATTAGCTAAACCTAGAAGGACGGAGGTGACCGAAGAAACGGAGTAATGCTTCGATATTCCTTTATTTGGCCCGGTGGCTTGTCCTTTACAAAATAATTGCTTTTTGTCATAATAACACTAATGATAAGGGTCAATATGGGGTTATTTTGCATAAGGGAGTTAATTACAAAGGAGGGAATACCTTGTTTGGCTTAATTGGAAATTTTGGACCATGGGAATTAGTTTTAATTTTGGTCATAGTTTTAATTATTGTAGGACCCGGTAAACTGCCTCAGGTAGGACAGTCTATGGGGAAAGCGCTACAGAATTTCAGGAAAGCGAAAGAAGAAGACTTCGATGAATTAGAGGAAAAAAAGGAAGAATAACGGGTCTGGTTACAGACCTTTTTTTACAAGAATGGGGCAGATATTTTAAATGGCACATTTATTTCCGGTATTTCTTAGCCTGTCGGGAAAGAAGTGTTTGGTAGTTGGTGGAGGTCGGGTAGCGGAACGAAAAATAGCGGACCTTTTAGAGTGTGAAGCTAATATTAATGTAATTAGTCCGACAGCCGGGGATTTAATCCAACTATGGTCAAATCAAGGTTTAATTAGCTGGCAGGCTAGAGAAATAGAAGTAAGTGATTTGGACAATGTTT
>DUMX01000152.1 GCA_012839665.1 Gelria sp. | reverse complement strand
GCCCCTGTGCCGTTCCGTCATGTTGTCGTAATACCGGTGCAACCATTTGTTGTGTCCTCCGGGCATGGGGGGGTAATACGAAAAGGACGGCTCTACAGTTCGTAGAGCCGTCCTTTTTGTTTATCTTTGCTCAGGACAAATTGTTTAAAAATAGCCTTTTTATCCGTACCCCCAGACCGGATTCGGCTGTTGGTAACTCTTTTAAAGGCTCGTCAGCCTCGTTGGAATTGGACCAACTCCCGGAATAATGCTGCAAACGGTATATCCGGGCCTCCTTCTCCTGCAGGCTTTGCCGTAGTTCTTCTGATTCCTGTTCACGATACTTAACTTCTTTGAGCAATCCGGCGTTTCTTTTTTCCAGCTTACGAATGCTCCTTTTCATACTGGATATATCCCGCTGGTAAAAATATATTTTTCTATGTAGTTCCCGGTTCTCTCCTGTTAGTCGGGTTACTTCTTCTTCTAAACGTTCAAACAGTTGGTTAAGGGATTGTTGACTTAACTCGCCCTGCTCTCCTGTCCATAATCTGACCACCTGTTCCCGAGTAGCAATGAGGTTATATTCGATAAGGAGTCTAACTCTGATTTCTCCCCTGCTTAACCCGCCATCACAGGAAATGTCTTTAATATTGATAACAAAATGGAGGGAATCCTGGCGTTCCAAAGTCTGGTTAAAATCATTATAGGAAACTCGTTCTTTTATAGTTTCTTCTTGCTTTAAAAGATGCATACTGCCCTGAACATCTTCCAATAAACATAGTATGTCAACTGTTACCTGTACTTCTACTGCCTGCCCCCGGGGAAATACTTCTGATTGTTTTATTTTAACCCTGAGGTCATCCAAGGTGCGGTGATATCGTTCACAAGGGTAACTATATTCCTGGTCCAGGTAGCGAGGCGTTTTAAGCTGAGCCATAATTACTGATGACCATATGGAAAAGGCCTGTTCCATTATTCCACCTTCTTTTTCCACTAATGCTAATTTATATTACAAAACTAAGTAAACTATCACAAAAAAATACTGCATGAATTTCATGCAGTAAGTATCTTGTTTTATATTGTTTAATTATTAGCGGAAGCTATGCGGATTTCTGCATCTTGTTTATCATAAACGAAGAGTTCAACCGTTTCTGTAAGCACATCGGCATAAGTGTAGGAAACCCGCCGTTCAATCTTCCTCTCGTTCAGCTTTATTACAAATATATTGGGGTATGTTGATTCCAGAACACCTTCTCTTTCTACGATGCGGTTCCTTCCCCGATTGGCCTTTAACCTAATCCTACTCCCTACAAAAGATTCCAGGTCTTTTTTAATATCCGATAAAGCCCTGGGAGAACTCACACTACCACCCTCTTCATAACAAATATCTCATATTATTCTACACCAGGGTCCGGATAAAGTCAAGTAAATAAAATAGTATATTAGAAAACTATTCTAATGTCAACTCCAATATGGGTTAATTTCTCGTAAAATATAAGCTTTTTTCAGCAAAAATGGTGGTTGCATAGATTAACTGCTGAGTACTGAACAGCGGTAATTCTTAATTCGGCTATTTAGTGTGTTTATCGGCTACTTTGCTAGCGGCACAAGCATCAGGTTTAATTTTGGCAGCAAAGCCACTGTTCACTATCATTCCCGTAACCTCTTTAATTAGATCTTTTGTCTCCCCATGGGTGCCAACATCCAAATGGATTTCTACTTTCATATCTTCCTGCCCGTATTTTTTAAGTAAATGAGAAATCTGGTCAGCCAAAGCTAGACTAAGAGAAGCTTCATAGAAAATACGCTGACGTAAGCTTTTTATTTTCTGCTCCATAGATTTATTGTAGTAATACCGGGCACCCTTACCCTGGCGATGAATTATGATGGCACTTACAAAACAGGTTCCCTGTTGATGGGGATGTGAATCACTGCCTACCAGGAGTTTGTAAGACCGCGTAATATCTTCTCTGGTATAGTTCAGGATATCTATTATCACTTCGTTTAGTTCCATTTCGCCTTTACTGGGACTGTAAAACATCATATTACGCCTCCTGTGTGGGCAGGTTATTGGCCAGTAGTACGAAGTCATCCAGGCTAAGATTTTCCGGTCGGGACATAGGTGGTATCCCCCATTGTTCCAGCCAACCTCGAATCTGGTTTTTATCCTGTCCCGAAAAGTCAGTACATATGTTTAATATAGTTTTTCTGCGTTTCTGAAATGAAGATCGCAGCAAATTTTTAAAAACGATTTCATTATTTACTTTTATCCTTTCCTGCCGGGGTGTTATTCGTAATACAGCTGAATCAACCTTTGGCCGGGGATAAAAACAATTACGGGATACATTCATTAGGAGTTCACTATGGGCATAATAAGATGTGGTTAAGGTAAGTAAGCCATAATCTTTTCCCCCAGGATTTGCCATTATTCGGTCCGCTACTTCTTTTTGCATCATCAAAGTAGCAGATTCTAAATGAGGACATTTTTGCAGGAGGTGAAAAATAATAGGCGTAGTTATGTTATAGGGGATGTTAGCGCAGACCTGATAAGGCTGGATGGTAGGAAGGGTAAAAGCTTTTACCAGTTCCTCTTCCAAGTTAATATCCAGTATGTTGGCAAATAAAAGTTGTATGTTATTATATCCGGCTAATACTTCCTGCAGCATCACCTGTAAATCCCGATCTATGTCAATAGCCAATACCCCTCGACTATTATCGGCCAGTTTTATGGTAAGGGCACCCAGGCCAGGCCCTATTTCAATAATATATTTATCCCGATTCAAATTACATGATGATACTATTTTATTTAATATATTGCCATCTATAAGGAAATTTTGCCCCCATTTCTTGCGAGGGAAAAAATCATAACGGCGCATCAAGTCACGAATTTCCGTTAAAGATACTGCTGGTATCATTCCTCTCTGTTTCTTTTCTGACTATTATACTACAAATGGCTCTAGTAACATAAAAAACCCCGGATATTTATGCACCGGGGTTAATTGAAAAGTTTTTAGAATGCCGGACGTTGTTGTTTTAGTTTCTTATTAATATCATTAATATCATTTTGGTAGTTTTGGATCGGTTTACCTTCAATAATACCTGCCGCAATATCATTAATACGTTTAATCATGGTAGGGTCAGTAGTCACCAGGACCTGGGAGATACGTCGGTCGCTGGCTTTTAGTTTATTAGCTACTGTGTTTTTAACTTTATTAATGGTAGCAGCATCCCTGGTAGCAGACGGTTCCAGGGTTAAACCTACCATTACCACCTGGCCACTGTAATTAGTTTTAGCTGCATTAGTATTAGTCATTTTGTTAGTAGTTGTGTTTACGTTAGTCATGCCTATGCTAGAGACTACCACGCTGGCCTTTTTTACTCCCTTTACATTTTCAGCTGTTTTGGATAATTTGCTGGCCATTACTCGTCTCTCGCTGGCAGTCATTTCCGTGGTAGGCTTTTTCGTGGTAACGCCAGGTTTACGTTCCGGAGTCATCGGTTTTTTCGCCGTAGTCTGACATCCTACCAGACTTACAAGTAAAAAAGCGATGCATAATAATAGTGTTAAGTTTTTACGCACTAATTGATTCACCTCCTTTTTTATTGTCTATTTTATTTTTGGGTTATCGCTTGGTTTTAAACCGAGGAAAAGGTTGGAATTTTTTAAAAATGACAATAAAAAACCCTTTGCCAAAAATTAGCAAAGGGTAACTTGAGGTCCGTTTTTTAGTCTAATACGTATACTTTTACTGTCCTGCGCCCCCAATTCAAACATTGAGAACGTTGTTCCATGAACAGGTCCAGTCGATTTCCTTTTATGGACCCGCCTGTATCAGCTGCCCGCCCGTAGCCATAACCTTCGATATATAGTCTGCTCCCCAGGGGAATCACACCGGGATCTACTGCTACCATACCTACCTCGGGGTTTCTTCCCGTGGACGTACGACGTCCAGTATAAGTATAGGCTGAAGTATCCATATAGCGGGCTTCCCGGAATCTAACGAGTTGATTGCCACGGGAAACAGCAGTAATCGTTCCCATAGCTATAACTCGATTTTTAGGTTCTACCAGGGTTTTAGTATCAATAACCTCCCGTTTTACCTCCTGGCCGTTATGGTAAGTAATTCTTAAAGTATTCATAGCCAAACCGTTTTTTCCGGCACTTATAGTTTTACTTAATCCTTTTTCTAGAGTGTTATCACTGGTGCGCTCTACCCCGCAGGGAATAGGTTGTTCTTCCGTCATTTCGCTTTCGGTTACCCGTATCACTTCTATTTCCTGGTTAGGAACAGTTTTTGAAACTGGTACCGTTTTTACAATATCCTTTTCCCCTAGTTCAATGCCGGCCAAATGAATGGCCTCTTTTATACTTACCGGGGTAGTAATTATTTCCTTGCTGCTGCCATCGGCAATAATCTTTACTGGAAAGGCCCGGGTTACTATGATACGTGTATCCTTCTTAACTTTACTATTTAAAGAAGGTGCTACCCGATCATATTTCCCCAGTTCTATAGCTTCTTTTTCTAAAATTCCGTCAACTGTACTTACAAAAAAGACTCGGCTATTAATTACTTTACCATCTACTGCAATAGCAACTGGTTTTTGTAAGGCAAAAAAGAAACTTATCCCCAGAACGATTATAAAGAGAATCGTAGCTGCCAGGATAGTCTTCTTCTTGGCCCAGACAATCCCCATAACTCTCCTCCCTTTCATTCAAACTATCTCTTTGCAAATAGTTTGAATACCTACAACATTTTAGGCAGAATGCCGGTCATAAGTCAACCTTATTGGGATTTACTGGCAACATCGCTCTTTACAGTTATTCCCGTCGTTTCTGCCAAACGCCTACACCCAAACACTTTAGCCTACCCTTCTGGTTAGGTTAATAGTAAATGGTTACCACTGAACTTTGCCATACCTATACAATCTGCTACCAACACGCTACCTTCTTATTTAATTATTATCACCCTGTTCTTATTTTATTCCTAAAGATGCAAAAAGTTTGCTGAAAAACATTTTTTTCCAGTTACTAAATAAGTCGGAAAAGGAGAAAGTTTTGGGGTCAGGGGTAAATTAAAAAAAGAGCCCTGGGGAAAGGCTCTTTAGTCGTTTATGCGAAAAACTCGTTTGGTATTAAGTGCGGTAATGTAGGCGATTTCTTCGAGGGGTTTGTTTCTGATTTCCGCCAGTTTAGCAGCTACATGGCTTACATTAGCAGGTTCATTGCGTTTAATTTTACCTCGCAGTGGCTCCGGGGTTAAATAAGGACAGTCGGTTTCAATTAATATTTTTTCCAAAGAGATTTTCCCTGCTACTTCTACAGTTTTTCTAGCATTTTTATAAGTTAAGGGCCCGGCAAAGGATATGTAAAAGCCTTCCTTCATCAAATCAATGGCCAGGGGCAGGTGCCCGGAGTAACAATGCAGTACGCCTTCATTTTTACCTGCTTTTTCTTTTTTAATTATGTTTAAGACCTCCTGATGGGCATCGCGGTCATGTATAACAACAGGCTTGTACAACTCCTGAGCCAATTTAACCTGGGCTATAAAGGCTTTTTCCTGCACATCTCGAGGAGACAGGTCACGATAATAGTCTAGTCCGGTTTCACCAATAGCTACCACCTTGGGGTCTTGAGCCAGTTCGTATAATCCTGCTATAGTTTCGTCTTTCAGGGTTTTAGCATCGTGGGGATGTACCCCCACCACCGCATAAACCTGGGGATATTGACGGGCGATTTCCACTGCCTCTATGGACGATTCGTAATCGTAGCCAATGCATACGATTTTCTCCAGACCGCCTTCACGGGCGCGCTGCAGGACTTCAGGCAAATCCTTCCTAAATGCTCTATCCTGCAAATGAGCATGACTGTCAATTAACATTTAATAAACCCTCCAAAATATGAATACTACTTATAACCTGCTTCGCATACTATTTTACCCGATTGCCAGGTGCTATACGGTCCAGGGTTAAAACCTCGATGTCTTTATCATCAGGGTCGGAAGCAGCCAGAATCATACCCTGAGAAAGTGTTCCTCTTAATTTAGTAGGCTTAAGATTGGCTACTAATACAACTTTTTTCCCGATGAGCTCCTCGGGCTTATAGTTCTTCGCAATGCCTGAGACTACAGTACGTTCCTCTTCACCTAAACGTACCCGCAGGACCAGCAGTTTGTCAGCCTTCTCCATTTTTTCGCAGGCTATTACTTCCGCCACCCGTAAATCCACCCGGGCAAAATCTTCTATACTGATATATTCCGGCTGTGGGGGCACGGCTTTTTCTTTTTCCAACTTATCAGTTTTAGTTTTACTATCCTCCATCAAGGGTTCCTCCTCTAATGTTTTTAAATCAATACGGGGAAACAGTATTTCGCCTTTCTTGACTGTAGCGCCACTTCTAACTAGACCCCAACGTCCGGCATCTTCCCAATTAATTTGGCCGGGGTTGTCAAAAACTTCTATCTGCCGATTAGCTCGCTCAGGCAAAGTAGGCATTGCCGGAGCTAACAGAATAAGTATTATCCGTATGGCTTCAGCCAGATTGTACATTACAGTAGCCAGGCGATTCTTTTTACTTTCTTCTTTAGCCAGCAACCAGGGCTCGGTCTCATCTATATATTTATTGCAGCGGGAAACTAATTTCATAACCGTAATTAGATAAGCGGAAAAATCCAGGTTCTCCAGTTTGGCTGTAGCCCCCTGATATACCTGGGAGGCTAGATTTTGCAATTCTAAATCTACTGGTTGGCTATCTTCAGGTTCTGGAAGTTTCCCGTCAAAATAGCGAGTTATCATGGCTGTAGTCCTGCTTATCAGGTTACCCAGGTCATTAGCCAGGTCAGAATTAATACGATTGACCAGCATTTCCTCGGAGTATAGTCCATCCTGCCCAAAGCTTAATTCTTTTATCAGGTAATAGCGTACAGCATCTACTCCGTACTTATCTACCAGTATTATTGGGTCTACAACATTACCTTTGGATTTCGACATTTTTCCCCCTTCCAGCATAATCCAACCATGGCCAAAAATCTGCCGGGGAAGGGGTAAACCAACGGCCATCAGCATAATTGGCCAGATAATAGCATGAAAGCGGAGTATATCCTTGCCAATTAAATGCACGTTAGCCGGCCAGTAACGCTCAAATTTTTCATTATCACTAGCATAGCCGATGGCGCTTAAATAGTTGATCAAGGCATCAAACCAAACATAAACCACATGTTTCTGGTTAAAAGGTACCGGTACCCCCCAGCTAAAAGTAGTACGGGATACACACAAATCCTCCAGCCCCATTTTGATAAAGTTGATTACTTCGTTGCGACGGGATTCCGGTTGAATAAATTCCGGATGCTTTTCAATATGCTCCAAGAGGCGATTAGCATATTTAGCCATATTGAAAAAATAGCTTTCTTCCTTCAAACGCTCAACTTCGCGGCCACAGTCGGGACAGTTGCCATCCGTTAGCTGGCGCTGGGTAAAAAAGGTTTCGCAGGGAGTACAATACCAACCTTCATATTGGGATATAAATATATCTCCCTGGTCATATACCTTTTGAAATATTTTTTGTACCACTTCTTTATGGCGTGATTCCGTGGTACGAATAAAGTCGTTGTGGGTTATTAACAAGGTATCCCATAAACTGCGGATGTTTTCTACGATCTCATCTACGTATGCCAGGGGCTTTTCCCCTTTTTCCAGGGCCACTTTTTCTATCTTCTGACCATGCTCATCAGTTCCGGTCAAGTAAAATACATCATACCCCTGCATGCGCTTAAAACGGGCCATGCAGTCTCCTGCCACCGTGGTATAGGCATGGCCTATATGTAAATTGTCACTGGGGTAATAAATCGGGGTAGTAATGTAATAACTTTTTCTGTTCTGCACTTTAGTCCCTCCTGCTTCCTTCAATTAAAAATTCTTATTAGTTTCCTTTTATATAATAAGCAAACTTGTCCTACACAGCAAACTATTAGTAAATCTTTTTTAATAGTTTTACACTATATCAGGCCTTATATCCGTACTCCGGAAAGAATACCAAGAATTGATAAAAGCAGAGATATCTTGTGTTTTCGTGCACTATTTAGCCCATAATAAACAAATATATACTTTAATATTTATTCTTTCGTCTGAAAATGTAGAAAAATGCTTGACTATTTATCCCAGCAATGGTATATTTGCGGTGGAAAGAGAATTAATATAGTGGAGGAGGGTTGTAGCTATGATGAAATCAACTGGTGTAGTAAGAAAAGTTGATGAGCTGGGTCGTATTGTTATTCCAATAGAATTAAGACGCACCATGGGTATTGAAGAAAAAGATGCTTTAGAAATCTATGTTGATAGCGAAAAAATAATACTCAAAAAATACGAGCCCGCTTGTATATTCTGCGGTAATGCTGAAGATGTATTTAATTATAAAGGGAAAAATCTCTGCAGAAGCTGTCTTACTGAGTTAACCAAACAAGTAGGTTAGTACATAGCAATTTATTTGGAATCAATAAAATAATTATAGAGCGTGGATTTTTTAATTCCGTACTCGCGGGCCTTCTTTTTGAGGGCCTCTTTTTTATTCATTCCCTGTTCCAGTAACTCTTCTACCTCCCGGGCAATTTCCGGAAGGCTCTTGGTTTCTACCACTACAGCTTTGCCCTGAATAATTATACAGATCTCGCCCCGAGGTGGGTTAAGACTGTAATATTCGTAGAGCTGGGCAGCGCTACCCCTTTTAATCTCTTCATAGATTTTAGTTAATTCACGGGCGATGGCCAACTTACGCTCTTTTCCTAAAACTGATTCTATATCCTGCAAACACACCAGGAGGCGATGGGGCGACTCATACAAAATGATGGTACGCGGTTCTTCTTTTAGTTTCTCCAGTCGTTTCCTTCTCAGGGAACTGCGTGGGGGTAGAAATCCCTCAAATACAAAGGCAGTAGTATCCATCCCGGAAACAGCCAGGGCCGTAATCAGAGCCGATGGACCAGGTATCACCTCCAGGTTAATACCTGCTGTGATAGCTTTTTTAACCAAACGCTCCCCCGGGTCAGATATGGCTGGCATTCCTGCATCAGATACCAGAGCTATGTCTTTACCCTCCTGAAGTAGCTTAATGATATAATCCTCTTTTTCGGGTTTACTGTGTTCATGGTAACTTATAAGCTGTTTTTTAATTTTATAATGGTTTAAAAGCTTCAAGGTATGGCGGGTATCTTCACAAGCTATTATATCTACCTGGCGCAAGGTCTTAAGCAGCCTTATGCTGACATCCTCTAAATTGCCGATGGGAGTAGCACATACATACAGCTTGCCCATTATTTATCTTTCCTCTCCAATATATAAACGATTTATTTCCTCGGTGTATTCTCCAGGTTGATTGTAGATAATCAGCGGAGGCAGCAGCTGCAATTGTCCCCGCTCTCTTTTTTGCGCTTCTAGTAATATTAGTTTGGCTTCTTTTTGCCAGAAAGAATGAACCGTCCTCAAGCGGACGGGTAAAAGTTTATTTGCAGTACAAATGTTTATTATGTCAGTTAAACGCTCAGCCCGATGAATAAGGCAAAAGCTCCCTCCCGGGGTTAAAAGATAAGCCGCCGCCCGAATAAGACCTTTAAGATTCAGGGCTATTTCATGACG
Source organism: Gelria sp. (assembly GCA_012839665.1). Classification (GTDB taxonomy): domain Bacteria; phylum Bacillota; class Syntrophomonadia; order Syntrophomonadales; family Syntrophomonadaceae; genus UBA4844. Next base: position 5,187 of record DUMX01000152.1, on the reverse strand, counting down.
AGCACAGGCTACTTCCGGGTTTTTACTGAGATGACCTTCCCCTCTGCTCCAAAAGGGGGGGTTACTTATAACCAGATCTGTCGATGCCGCCGGCAAATACTTCTCTATCTCCATCAGGTCACCGGGTATAATTTTAATCTGTTCCTGTAAACGGTTATACTCCACACTTCTACGAGCACGCTCAACCATGGTTTCCTGAATTTCCACCCCGGTAATACTGATCGCATCAGAACGTGCAGATAATAAAAGGGGAATTACCCCATTGCCACAGCCGAGGTCAACTACCTGTTTTACCTTTTTTAGGTCCGCAAAATGGGCTAAGAGAACAGCATCTATGGAAAAACGGTAACCCTGGCGAGGCTGAATTAGTTTATAGCCCCTGATAATTAAATCATCCAGGGTTTCATCGGCATATATGGGTTTGCTTGATTCAGGTTTCACCTATTACTCCCTTTCCATAAAAGCTATACAAAAGAGGCATTCTCCGCCGCGCAGTCGCCCAAAAGCAGCAGGACAAATATGATACCCCTGGTTATAAATTCTGCCCAGGTTCTCATAACTCTCGCCTTCTAATTCCAGGCTACTATATGCTGGTGGAGGTGGTTCTTCTTCCTCCTGTATCAAATCTCTTTCCAGCTTAATTACCCGTTCTTTGAGCTCCCCCACTTCCAGCATTAGTTCCCGCAAGATTAATTTTACCTCCTGTAGACTTTTCTCCATGCTCGTCCTCCCCGTTTCTCTTATTGGCTCCATATAAGTCCGATTCATAGTTGAGGCAGCACATCAGGCGTCCACAAATACCTGATATTTTAGACGGATTTAATGACAGGTTCTGCTCCTTGGCCATACGGATAGAGACGGGCGCAAATTCCCCCAGGAAACAATTACAGCATAATATCCGGCCACAGGTCCCCAACCCACCTAGCATTTTAGCTTCATCTCGCACCCCAATCTGACGGAGTTCTATTCGGGTCTTAAAAACAGAGGCCAGGTCTTTTACCAGTTCTCGGAAATCCACCCGCCCATCGGCCGTAAAATAAAAAATGACTTTTCCCATATCAAAAGTATATTCAACATCAATCAGACGCATAGGCAACTGATGCTCTTTTACTTTTTGTTTACATATTCTCATGGCTTCTGCTTCTTTTTGCCTATTCCGATTATAAACTTCAATATCTTTTTCGGTAGCTTTACGTATTACGGTTTTTAAGGGTAAAACCAGCTCCTCCTCGCTCATTTCCCGCTTACCTATAGCTACGGTTCCGCATTCTATGCCCCTGATAGTTTCTACAATTACGGCATCCCCTGCCTCTAAATCAAATTCCTCACAATCAAAATAATATATTTTACCTGCAGGTTTAAATCTTATCCCTGCTACCCAGGCCATTACTTTTACCTCCTTCATAGTCTATCAGCTATTGCAGTGCTTCCCAGAGCTGATAGCCTATATTTGTATTTATTAATACAGTATTTACATTGCGCCGGTAATAAGTCCTTAGTTTATCTATTTCTGTTATAGCTTGCATTATTTTTTGCTGGTCTTTACCCTGCAGCAATTTTTGCAGTTCGGGGACTTCCGGTGCCAAAAAACTACCTTGCTGCCTGCTTTTTCCGGCTATCAATGCATCTCTTAAAATTGTTTCCATTAACTTAATGCTTAAATCTGGAGCCCTTTGGATTTTCTCAGATATCTCGAAAATAGCTGCCCTCCGCCCCAGGGCCAAATCTTTGATAATTGCTATTACTGTATCCCAAATTTGTTCTAAATCTTCTTCCCGGGCAAAAAGCAGGGCTCTGCTGATACTACCCTGACTTAGCTGAGCTGCCCAGACGGCTTTTTCCTCATCAATACCCTGCTCGAGCAGATATTTTACTATATCTTTTTCCGATAGCGAAAAAAAGCGCACTAGCTGACAACGGGAAATGATAGTTTCTAATAAATTATAATCATCGCTGATTAATATTATTAAAGCATGAAGTGGCGGCTCCTCCAGGGTTTTTAACAGAGCATTGGCCGCCTCCAAACTCATTAAGTGAGCATCCCTGATTATAGCTACCCGGCGTTGAGCCCGGTAGGGTTTTAAGGCTAACCAGGGTTCCAATTCGTCAGTTATCTGTTCTTTACTGATTAAACTCCGATTTTCCAGTTTTTCTATGATTAAAAGGTCCGGGTGTATGTTTTCACTAAAATATATACCTGCTTGTTTATCCTGTAAACAAATAAGGCTATAAGCAAAAGCTACAGCTACCTGCATTTTCCCCACCCCGGATGGACCGGAAAAAAGATAGGCATGACTGATGTTGCCATTATCCATACTTTTGGTTAGCAGGTTAATAGCCCGTCCCTGACCTATAATTCCAGCAAAATAATCCATAACTCTCCCCTATTATATCATCAGGTCTACCAACATACCTCTGATTTTATCCAGGGTAACCAGTACATCGACCGGCTCTTTGTCCTCCCTGACAAAATCCTGAATCAAATTCTCCACTTCCTTGTCTATGGTAGCAATCGAAATCAAAAGGCTGCGCCCCCGGCGACTACGGCCCCGCTCCTGTTTTACCCCGTAAGCCCGGGTAGTAGCCTCCTGCAAAAACTGTTTTACCTTCTTCTTATACAACATCAAATCATTTATATTCAAGCTGTAATTTAATTTATCGTTTAAGCGGTCAATCTCTTTTAATATTTCTTGCATGCGCTGCTGGCTTTCCGTATCACGCCGCTGTGCCAGTTCCTGTTCAAAAGATGAAGCCGCACTCTTCTTTACTTCCTGTACACCACTTCTTGCCGGAGTACCGAAGCTATTTATTTTTTTCCGCTCCCGGTCTATCTTCATAAGGAACCCCCCCCGGCTTATCATATGAGGTTAATAGCTCATCTAGCCAATGTGTAGCCTGCTGCAGGACATTTTCTATTTCCCGCCTGGCATCCAGGACTTTTATGCGCTCTTTTTCCTGTTCTGCTAAGAGCAGATATCCCTGCCGGACTTTCTCTTGAAAAGCTAATCCTTCTTTCTCCAAACGATCAGGGATTTCTTGCTTCCGCCTTAGCTCGGCTTCTTTACTGCTCAAGTCCAGCAGCAGGGTCAAATCCGGTTTTAGCCCTCCTGTGCACAGCTGGTTTAGCTCCTGTAAAAAATTAATGTCCAGTCCCCGACCGTAACCTTGATAGGCTATAGTAGAATCCATGTAACGGTCAGCTAATACAATTTTCCCAGCCGTTAAGGCCGGATTTATAATCTCTTCTACTACCTGGCTGCGGGCAGCAGCATAGAGCAAGGCTTCAGTCCGGGAGGTTATCCCCTGATTAGCAGCATCCAGCAGTAGCCCTCTTATCTTTTCTGATATTATATTACCACCCGGTTCTCTGATGCATAACACTTCTAAGCCAAATTGCTGCTCAATATAAGGCTTCAGAAACTCTATTAAACTGGTCTTCCCCGAACCGTCTATTCCCTCCAGGCTTATAAATATCCCCCTGTTTACCAGTACCTACACCTTCTTCAATTTATAATTACCTTAAATATACTAGTTCTCCTACCTATATTTAATATAATAGACCATTAGAGGTAAAACGGGAAATGGAAGATGCTATTCAATCACATTTATATACTCCAGGCTGGGGTCCTGGGGACCCTGTATACGGACCTCGCTTTTACCCAGGTAGATAATATAATCCAATATTTCCTGGTTAATCAGTTCACCGGGAAGAATACAAGGTATTCCGGGCGGATAGACCGCAATCATCTCTGCCGCTACCCGATTAAGTGCATCCTTTACAGGTACCTTATGATAAGAAGCCCTGAAAGCCTGACGAGGGGTAAGCAGCATAAGAGGTATAGGTGGCAGTTCTACCTTAGACCATCCTCCCCTGCCTGGATAAGCGCCAGCAATGGCCTGCAAGGCCTGATAAAACTTTTCCCAATCGTTTCGGTCATGGAAGATAGAAAACATGGCCAGGATGAAATTAGGGTTGTCTAACTCGACTTGAATACCATATTTATCCCGCAGTAATGCCGCAAACTGGTAACCATTTAATGCACTTCCCCGCACCGAAACCAATATTTTTAGCGGGTCCAAACCCGTAACTCCGGTAACTGTTTGCAATTCTTGCTCACAACAGCTCAAACCGGTAATGGCGTTTATCTTTTGCCGATATTCCCGGGAAAGCCGGTAGGATTTCTCCAGTAACCTCTCCCCGTTTCCCTCCATAAACTGGCGGGCCAGCTCCATTGAGGCCAGAATAGGATAAGAAGGACTGGTAGTAGTGAGTAGGCTTAATGTTTTTGCTATCCCGGCGTCATCAGCCAGACGCGGCGATAAATGCAGACAAGCTCCCTGGTTTAAGACGGGTAAAGTCTTGTGCAGACCATTAACTACCCCATCAGCCCCACTTTCCAAGGCCGGTCGAGGGTAGAGTGGGCTGAAAGCAAAATGGGCGCCATGAGCTTCGTCTACCAGCAGTAATTTATTATGAGTTGATGTGATGCCGGCAATCCCCGCAATATCACAGCTTGTCCCATAGTAGCTTGGACTACTAATAAATACATTATTAACGTCTGGATTCGAAATCAGAAGACGGTTTACATCTTCTGCCGTAACGGCCAGGGCTATTCCCAGTTCTGATTCTACCTGTACCGGGATATAAACGGGAGTCGCTCCCGATAAAACCAGGCCTCCATAAAAAGAACGGTGGGCATTACGGGGTAGTAAAACTTCTTCTCCTTCTTGATTAAGGGCCAGGAATAGTGTATGTATCCCGGAAGTCGCCCCGTTTACCAGATAATAACTCTTCCCAGCACCAAAAGCCTGGGCCAGCAATTCCTGCGATTCTTTGATAACTCCGGCGGGCAAGTGCAAATCATCCAACCCTGGTATTTCAGTTAAATCCAAAGTAGTGAGGCGAAACAAGGCCTCCTGTTTAATACCTTTTCCTACATGCCCGGGCATATGTAAACGGAGAAAATCTTTACCTGCATGTTGCTGCAATGCTGTATAAATAGGCGTTAATCCCGACAAATTGATATCCCCTTTTATTAGATAATAACAAACGGTTCCCTGTCACCCCGATAACTTTTGTTAACCCCCCATGAGTACGGAACACGCAACCACCGATGAAAATGGTTGCACCGGTATTACGACAACATGACGGAACGGCACAGGGGCCGTTCCCTACACTTCCTACCG
>DUMX01000151.1 GCA_012839665.1 Gelria sp. | reverse complement strand
TATATTTTTAAAAAGTTCAGTGTTAATCAAAAGAAATCAGTGTCCTTCAGTGTCAAATCCCGTCTATTTTCTTATTAACCCGTCATGGATGCCAGGCACACACAACCACCTATGAAAATAGTAGCTGAAATTTTTTAAAATAAACTAAACCCCAGCTACTATTTTCATAGGTGGTTGTGTGCACCTAGCGTACATGGGGGGTTAATAAGAAAATAGACGGGATTTGACACTGAAGGACACTGATTTCTTTTGATTAACACTGAACTTTTTAAAAATATAACCAGGATATGGGGATTAATTTTATTATATGCAGGTGATAAAAGGTGAAGGCTATAATAATCGGTGCCGGTAAGGTAGGATTCAGCATAGCACAGTTGCTTTCCAATGAGGACCATGATGTGGTTATAATTGAACAATCATCGGAACGGCAGGAGATACTGGAGGAGACCCTGGATGTAAAGGTGATTGGTGGTAGTGGTTCCTCCACATCCGTTTTGGAGGCTGCGGGTGTCCGCAGTGCTGATATGCTGTTGGCGGTGACTGAAACAGATGAACTTAACATGGTAGCCTGTTTGCTGGGTAAAAAATATGGGGTCAAAACCACCGTAGCCCGGGTTCGCAACCCTGAATATCTCGAAGTCAAAGACTTCAATTTTAAAGAATCCATGGGGATAGACTTGATCATAAATCCAGAAAGGGTTACAGCGCTGGAAATAGCCAAGATTATTCGCCACCCTGAAGCCACGAACGTAGATTATTATGCTATGGGTAAGGTGCAAATGGTGGAGTTGGAAATCAAGAAACAATCACCTTTGGTGGGGAAGAAAATCAAAGAACTAGATACTGCCCATCCCTATAATATAATATGCATTGAGCACCAGCAGAAAATTGTGGTTCCACGGGGCGATGATACGTTATACGAAGGTGACCGTATACACCTGATGGCTCAAACTACACAAATGAGGGATGTTGAAAAAATGCTGGGTTTTCAAACTCCGCGAGTTGAGCATATTTCTATACTGGGGGGCGGCCGTACCGGATATTACCTGGCCGAGATTCTGGAGCAGCAGCGCCCTGAACTGGAAATAAAGATTATTGAAAAAGACCTGCTGCGAGCTCGGCAGATATCAGCCAACCTTAGTCAGACTCTGGTAATTCATGGAGACGGAAGTGATTACCAGCTACTTCAGGAAGAAAATATCGGCAATTCGGATTTGTTTATAGCTGTAACTGATGATGATAAAATTAATGTGCTTTGTTCTCTGATAGCCAGCAACCTGGGAGTTAAAAAAGCCATCTGCCAGGTTAAACGTACGGATATTGCGCCTCTGGTGGAACAGATTGGTATAGATACTATTTTAAGTCCTCGTCTGCTTACGGCAGGAGCCATATTAAAATACTTACGTCGGGGAGACATTATTTCGGTTACAGTTTTTAGTGATGACCGGGCGGAAATGCTGGAACTACTGGCTCAGCCAGGTTCCTCGGCCGTAAATAAAGAACTGCGCCACATTAAGTTCCCCAGGGGTTCTGTAATTGGTGCGGTAATGCGTGATGAACGGGTGATTATACCGGATGGTAGATTTGAGATTAAGCCTTATGACCGGTTAATGGTATTTTCTATACTTAAGAGTATTCATAAAATTGAACGTCTTTTTGCACGGGGGTAAAGTATATTGATTCGACCGGCAGTAATTATAAGCCACCTGGGATTATTAATTCTGATAATCGGCATAGCTATGCTAAGCTGCTTACCCTGGTCTATTATCTATAAAGAAGGCGTGACTATTAGTATAGGCGTGGCTGCTATGGTGACCATTATCAGCGGCCTGTTTCTTAAATACTTTTTTTCTACTGGTGAAAGCATTAACGTAAAAGAGGGTTTTGCTCTGGTAGGTCTGGGATGGATAATAGCATCTGTTTTTGGCAGCCTGCCTTTTTTGTTTTCTGGTTACCTGCCCAACTTTGCGGACGCTTTTTTTGAAACAGTTTCTGGTTTCAGTACTACCGGGGCTACTATAGTTAAGGATGTGGAAGCCTGGCCACGGGGACTAATGTTCTGGCGCTGTCTTACTCAGTGGCTGGGAGGTATGGGGATAATAGTATTGTTTCTGGCTATCATAGCTGGTATGGGGGCCAGGGGTAACCAGCTTTTTAAGGCTGAAATACCAGGAGGCCCGATAACTGACAAAATCAGTCCCCGTATCCGGGAGACTGCCCGGAAACTATGGTTGACCTATATTATAATTAGTGTGGCCTGCCTGCTATTGCTCTTGATTTTTGGCATGAATCTTTTTGATGCCCTTTGCCATACTTTTACTACCATGGCTACCGGGGGGTTTTCTACTAAAAATGCTAGTATTGGATTTTATAGCAGTCCCTATATTCAATGGACTATAACTATATTTATGTTTATAGCGGGAACTAATTTTGCTCTGCACTATCTGGCCTACAAAGACCGTAACCCGGCAGTATATATTAAAAGTCCGGAATTCCGATTATATGCCGGAATAGCACTGACTGCGGGTATCCTGGTAGCTCTAGCACTGCATGGGGCTGGTGGTGTAGGGGGATGGGAAGAAAAAATAAGGCGGGCCAGTTTTCAGGTAGTTTCTATCATGACGGGCACCGGTTTTGCTACGGCTGACTATGACCTGTGGCCGGCTCTGGCAACCGGAGTACTTTTCCTGATGATGTTTGTAGGCGGGTGTATAGGTTCTACCACCGGGAATATAAAAGTGGGCCGTTACCTAATTTTAATACACCGGGTGCTTATGGAATTAAAAAAAATGATACATCCGAAAGCAGTCTTAACAATGCGTTCTGGGCAAAGGGTTATAAATGAAGATTTGGTGAGTAACGTAGCCCAGTTTTTCTTTTTATATTTTATGTTTTTAGCTCTGGGAGTACTGGGCTTAACCATGCTAGGTTTAGATGTAACCAGTAGTCTGACCGCCAGTGCCGCCTGTTTAGGGAATATCGGACCAGGTTTTGCAGCGGTAGGCCCTACTCAAAACTATTCTTTTATTCCGGATGCGGGCAAGTATCTGTTAAGTGCGCTTATGTTAATAGGACGTTTGGAGATTTTCCCCATGCTGATTCTATTACTGCCTGCTTATTGGAAACAGTAAATAAATAGTAAGGAGTGAGGGGTGGGCAGAAGGTGCGAGAATTTACACTTTACTCGTAATCCCTTGGGTATCATCCAATAATTCGCGGGCTACCAGGAGGAGTTTATGAGCGGAAGGGGTACGCAATTGCTTGATATCGAGGTCATTTATACGGATACGGTCTAAACCATCAGCATCCTTGAAGACCTGGTACAGGTTAAACAGGTGTTCACGGTCATTTACCTGATAATTGTTTAGTAAATGTCTGGCCTGAACGTCGCTGATACAGTGATTTTCGATGATGAAACGGAGCATCTCCTGTTTCTGACCTTCCGCCTTGAATAAATTATTATGCTGGATTTTCTGGTAACTCTGGCGTCCATGTTCTGGGTCAAAGTTATCGTTGGTACGACCGATGTCATGAAATATAGCTACCTGGCATAATAGGTCCCGGTCGCTTTCGGTCAAATTCTCCATCCCCGATAATATCAGGCTTAAAAGTAGGACTCTGCGGGTATGAGAAACCCCATGGATACCTTCTGCTTTATGGAAGTACTCCTTTTTAATTAAAGGGACATAATTCCGGTAGAGCTTTATTATGCCCTGATGTTCTAATTCCGGCATTAAATCTGCCAAGCTTAGAAAGCTCATTTCTTCAATCTCCTCAACATCCCCGGGAAAACATATAATTTCTTTGTAATTACGGTATTTAATATTAGCTATTACTCGGTCTTTATGAATTTTCCCGCGGTATATTTGACCCTTAATCTGGTGACGACGAGAAAAACAAATAGCGGTATTAACATCCAGAGTCCAGGTAGAAGCTCGGGTTATCGGGTTGTTTAAAATATGCCCCCGGTATATTTCCACATAACCCTGTTCATCATGAGGTAGAATTAATTCATTAGAACGGTAGCTTTGAATGGTATGTATAAATTCGGGGTGGAAGTCTTCCAGTTTAAGGTTAGCACGAGAAAAAGTATACCAGAATAAACGATATTTATCCTGGTCGGGAATGCGTTGAAAAAGCTTAAGGTAAGTTTCCAAGGCAATTCTGCTATCAACCAGGTAGAAGAAAGCATTATAATCTCCTTTTTGCAGGCAATTTTCTAAACGGGCAGTTTCCAGGTCAATGGTCTGACCTATCAACATAGCTTCCAAGATATCAGGGTTAAAAGCGGGAATATCAATAAGTACATGGTCCCGCCAGTAAGCAAACCAGGAAAAAGGGGTGAATTTATTAAAATAAAAATCGGCAATGTTTTTACCGATTCTCTCCAGGTAGGCACAAGATTCCTCATAAAGAAACCTATCTGGGCGAAAGGGCATACGGGCTATTTCATTAACAGGTACCAGTGCATCAGTGAATATAAGCATCCGGTTGGCAATTAGTTTTCTAATACTCAAAAAAAACGCTCCTAAAAAATTATAACGGGCTAAGTATATCTAAACTATATTATACATTGTCTGAAAACATTATGAAGGACTAACAATAAATTAAAAAAACAGCCGGACAATAGCTGCCGGGCTGTTTTTTATATGTTTTAAGCAATGTTATAATTCTTAACTACGAGGACCCTCCCATTTGTTTACTGAACCCTGGCTTAATCGGTCAATTATTATAGCCAATACTACTATAGCCCAACCCGCTTCAAAACCACGACCTACATCAATACGGTTAACTGCTAATAATACTTCTTCGCCTAATCCTCCGGCAGCTACCATGGCGCAGATAACAACCATAGACAAAGCCATCATGGTAGTCTGGTTAACCCCGGCTAAAATCGAAGGTAGAGCCAAAGGAAAACGGACCTCTCGCATTAGTTGCCAGGGAGTAGCTCCAAAAGCTATAGCAGCTTCTTGAACAGAGGCCGAAACCTGTCTAATTCCCAGGTTGGTCAGGCGCTGTACCGGAGGCACAGCATAAATAAAGGTGGCGACAATACCAGGTACCTTTCCCAGGCCAAAAAGCATCATGGCAGGAATTAAGTAAACAAAACTGGGCATAGTTTGCATGGCATCCAGTACCGGAGTAAAAACCGTATTGACTCGGTCGGAAACACCCATGGCTATCCCGGCCGGAATACCTAGAAGTAGGGCCAGAAATACTGATACTATCACTAAGGAAAGGGTTTCCATGGCAATAGACCAGAGGCCAAACATACCGATAGTAAACAGCAACACTCCGGGCAACAAGGTCTTTACCACATTATGGGTTAAACGCCAGGCCAACAAAGTTACAAGTATAATCCACACCCACCAGGGAACCCCCAGCAGTACCGCATCAATATTAAGAATCAGGGTAAGCATACTATTGGTAAAAGCGTCAAAGGCTGAACCACAGGTAAGATAAAGCCAGTCTACAAAATTTTTTATATAAGGTGCTACATGAAAATTAAATTGTTCTGGAAACAAATTATTCACCTCCGGCTGCTATCTTTCCTTTTTTACCGCTTATTAACGGAGTCACATTACTTACTTTACTCCTTGCTTCAGCCATTTCCCCGGTTAACAAGGCTACTTGTCTTTCATCATGCACGAAACGCTGGACATATTCATCTACTGGATTCATAACAATATCACGGGGAGTTCCTTCTTGCACAAATATACCCCGGTTCATTACTGCCATACGATCCCCCAGGCGTAAAGCCTCATTAAGGTCATGGGTAACAAAAACCATGGTTTTTTGCAGGTCGGCTTGCAGACGTAAAAGTTCATCCTGCATTTCCCTGCGAATCAGAGGGTCCAAGCCACTAAAGGGTTCATCCAGTAAAAGCAAATCAGCGTTTTGTACCAGGGCCCGGGCTATTCCTACCCTTTGCTGCATACCGCCAGAAAGATGTTCCGGGTAATGCTGAGTCCATTTCAGCAAGCCTACTTTTTCTAAAGCCTCTAAGGCCCGCTTTTCCCTTTCTTTACCTTTTACTCCCTGCAGCTTAAGCCCAAAAGCTACGTTTTCCAATACAGTTCTATGGGGTAGTAGTCCGTAGTGCTGAAAAACCATAGCTGCCTGGGTACGGCGGAATTCAGTTAGCTCCTTTAAACCCATAGCAGTTACATCCCGGCCTTTTACTCGTACCTGACCATAATCAGGTTCAATCAACCGTAAAAGGCAGCGAATTAAGGTGGATTTACCGCTACCGGAAAGACCCATAATGACATAGACTTCGCCTTGTTTTAGCTTAAAAGAAACATCGCGTACGGCTACTACCTGACCCTTTACATCGTCACTACCGGATAAATAATCCTCCATGTGCAGGGTACTATTCTTTTCTAGGAATACTTTCCAGAGACGTTCCACTTCCAGCAGGTAGGGACTGCTTTCCATAGTTATTTCACCTCTCCCAATGCCTTTTCAACCTTTGTGGCCACATCTTCTGGTATCCAAGACTTCCATACATCGGGATATTTCTTCAAGAAATAAATAGCAGCTTCGTCTGCTTTTCCACTGGTCTCGTTCATATAGGCCAGAAAATCATTGTTATGTTCCAGACTGGTGGAATATTTCTTTAGAAACTCTACGATTTCAGGTGCAGTCTCTTCCAGTTCACTGTTGACGCCAATTAGTACTTCGGCGCTAGGAAAGGCACAGCCCCTGTTTTTCTCCCAGGTAGCCTCTTCAAACTCGGGCTCTTCCAGCAAGGTCATATCCAATGTACCCATTACCCAGGTAGGCTCCCAATAGTATCCCAGCCAGGGTTTACCCCTTTCATAGGCTGATACCATAGAAGCTGTCAGAGCAGTTTCAGAACCAGTACCAAAGACATTGAAACTATTATCTAGTCCATAAGTCTTAATTTTAGATTCATTATAATCAGTTATCTTCCATCCCGTAGGGCCATTATGAAAACGACCTTTAGTTGGAACCTCCGGATCAGCAAACAGTTCCCAATATTCAGGCAAATCACTTACTGATTTAAGATTCGGGGTAATCGGCTCTATACCACGTTCCGGATCGCCTTTAATCATATAAGTAGGGACATACCATCCTTGGGGAGCATCGGGGAAATTAGTCCCCAGTTGTATAACCGAGCCGTCAGCCAGTACCTCTTCCCAGGCATCACGATAATTGTCAGCCCAAACTTCCATATAGATATCAACACTGCCTTTACCGAGACCCTGTAATAGTGGCAACGAATCACCAAAGGTGTACTGACATTCAGGATAGCCGTATCCATTCTCAATGATAAACCCGGCGATACGGTTATGGACCTGTACACTATCCCAGCTAACATCAGCAAATGTCAGCATAGGCTTATCCGAGCCGTTTTTATCAGCACCATCACCACCCCCGCACCCCGCTACCAGCAAGGTAATCAGAAAAACAGCCACTAACCCTAGACTTACCAAACGAAAGCGGCCTGGGGAACGTTTAAATATAAACATAAAAATGAAACCTCCTCACCGGTGGGAAACTTTCGGTGAAGCGAGGAAGGAACCATGAATAAAATTCCCTTAACTAATAAGGTTAAGGGAAAGACGATTAAAAAAACGATAAGATTCTTAAGTTTCTTAAAATATCTAAATCCTAAATACGGAATAGAAACAAAAAAACCCGTAATCGCCTGCGAGGTTAGCTGTCGGACTCGGATCCGGGTTGACCCTATTCCGCCCTGGAAGGACAGAAATTCGCCCCAAAAAACGGTTCCCCCGCGTCTTCAAGACTTCGGCTCCCACCAACAAAACATTTACTCCTACTATAACACCTTATAATATAAACGAATTATCTGTCAAATTGGACATTCATCCCCCATACATGGTAATGTAATACCCATTCACAATTAAAAGAGAATATGAGCGATATGGATAGAAATACGGGTATAAACAATAATTAAACCAAATTATATGGAGGAAGGGGTGCAGTTTATTTAGACGTAGAGGAGCGAGGGGAAGACGAAGAAGGCAGGTTAAAACGGCCTTTCTTAAGTATATAACGTCCGGCTGCAAATAAAAATATAATAGCAGCAATTATACCCAGGGTTAATTTAATATCTTGAGCACGAAACAGGCAAACACCCAGTCCCGTATATAAAACTGCGGTTGGGATTTTGCCTATGGCTGAAGAGAAAAAGAAATTCCAAAAGGGTACCCCTCCCAGAGCAGCCGCAACATTTATTATAGGGGTTGGAACGACGGGAACTACCCGGGCTAATACTATGCTCCAAAAAGCCATCTCACCATTCATGCTTTTCACGTCATAGCCCCACTGCTCTTTTATTTTCCGGGCCGCCCAATCTCCCCCCAACAATTTACAAATCCAGTAAGCCAGGCAAGCCCCTAGGAGAGCCCCTAGCCAGGCTAACAGGAAACCTATTTTAAAACCAAACAATAAACCGCCGGCAGCAGCCAAAATAACATAAGGAAAAACTGGTAAAGCTGCCTGCACCATAAAAAGAACAAAGGCTACCAATGGAGCCAGTATGCCAAAAGTCCTAATGTAGTCTATTGCCATGGAAACGCTCAGGTTACCGATATTTTGTATAAAAGCCATTTATATCCCCCTATTATACGGGTATGTAAATAAGACATTTCCAAAATAGCAAGCCTAAATTTATTTGTCAAGAAAATAGCCCAGGTTAAAACTGGAAAACTCAACAATTGCATCTCTTGATGGTAGTATGCCTGTGCTATAATATGGATAACCTAAATTAACGGGGGATGGCATGGAGCTTAATGTCCTGGATTATGCAATATTAGCTGTTTTACTGCTTAGTGCCTTAATCGGATTAAGGCGAGGCTTATTTAAAGTAATCGGCGGCCTTATAGGTGTACTGGTCGGTTTATTAGCAGCCGTAGTTTTTCACCGAGAACTGGCCCTGTACCTGGAAAAGCATTTTGGTTTGAGCAGTTGGCTGGCGGGAATGTTTCAGGAAAAACTGCCGTTTCCTGCACTCAGTCCGGGACTGGTGCAAGCATTGGGCTATCCTGTAGAGCTGGCTAACCCTGCTCTTTATTTAGCCACATTGCTGGTGATGGCCATATCCTTTTTATTGATCCTCCTGCTGGGAAGTAAGCTTATACAGCTCCTTTGTGAGTTATTGGAAGGTGTTTTTGCCCATGGTGTCCTGTCCGGGGTAAACCGGGGGTTGGGCATGGGCTTATTGGTAATGAAAAACCTGCTCATAATGGTAGTATTGGCGGGAGTATTAATTACACCCCTGGAACTGGGAGCCCACATGGGTCTGCCCGGTGCCTTAATTACTACCCAGTATATGCAGGATTCATTTTTAGTAGAGCAGCTACTAAATATATTTGATTATTTTAAAGAAGCAATAAGAAAATAGACCGGGATTAGACACTGAAGGACACTGATTTCTTGTGAT
>DUMX01000150.1 GCA_012839665.1 Gelria sp. | reverse complement strand
GTACTACTCCTGTTAACTAGTTTAGATATATAAGCTTCTGGTGCTACACTACTGCTCAAGTAGTTTTTAACCAGGTGTCCACGCGACTGGGCCTCTGGTTTAAAACTGGAAGGGTCCCGATAGTTAGTCAAAGCAGCAAACCGTCCGCCAGTGGTAATCCCCATCCAGGTACCACCTTCCTTAAGGTCTCTTCCCGCCAGGATATCAGAGTAATCTGACCAAAAAGCAGCAGGTGCAGTAGGACGTTCGTAAAACTCATCCCGATTAGCCGCTACCACCAATTGATAACGGGGATGACAATCATAAGCAAATAAAATTGTACACATAATTCCTCCCGATTAACCTGCGAGCCAGCGGGGAAAGGTTTACCCGCAGCATTCATATTCCCGCGAGAACTTCTATAAATTATATTACAGTGGAATAGTTTCTCATGCAAATTAGGAATTACCCGTTATAAACATTAATTTAGAAGTCCCAACTTTTGCTTAAACTAGTATCCTCTCTGGCCGTACTTACCTTGCTTGGGAGTTTTACCGAAATGGCCTAAGATAGAGGGAAGGCTATGATAAATAATAATCAAAATAACCTTTAAAACTAATCCCGCATATCTGCGTATCGGCATTTATCGCGTAGATCTGATTTTTACCCTTAATCAGATCCGGCGCTTTAATACCATAGATAATCGACATAGAAGCCTCAATATAAGCAGCCAGCTGATCGCAAATTCTTACCAATTCCCCGTCTAACGGATTAAACTCATCGCAATCATATTCTGTACTTATTTGTTCCGATGAACATAATAAGAGATGCCCATCAATCACGGCTTTACTCTGAAACTCATCTTCTAGAAAATACACGACCTCTTTATGCCACTGTCGGGGCAGCAGAGGCATTATTCTCTCGGCAAATTGCTCTTTTTCAATTTCTTTGATGAGTTCTTCCAGGCCCTCTACCGACCTTTTTACCGGGGAAACAATATCCCTGGTTAAAACTTCGGGCAGATCATGAAAAAGTCCAGCAAAAAAGTTATTGTAGATTCTTTTAGAACCGGCTCCAATTTCTACTGAAAACAAGTAGCAAAGAATAGCAACAATCAACATATGCCCTAATACTGAGGTCTCGGGCACCCGGGGCGATTGGGCCCACCTTTGTTGAAAGCGCAATTGTCCTACCAGGTCCATAAAATTACGGGTTTTCTTCCCCAAAACAAACTTCTGCACCCCGGCCAGGTCATAGAACTCCTCTACCTCGTTAGCTATGCTCTGACTGGTTCGTTCCAGCCCAAAAAAGCCTTTGTTTAAATGATGAATTATTTCAAACTCCCAATTGGTAGCCAGGTAATGGGCAGCTTTCAGAATGCGTTTCTCAAGAAACGAATAATCCGGAATAAAGAGATAGTGGTTGAGTTTTTGCAAAAAGTCCCCCTTAATACTTTCAACGCAGGGTTGTATCTGAACAATCACCCAGGCGTTCAATTCCTGGCTTTTATGATCCATCAATTTGTGAAAGACATCTGGTTTAAGATCAGTTAGAATACTGCGCTGCAGAAACTCAAATATCCCACCCTCAATCAAATGCTGCCAGTCAATGGATGTGCCCCGGTCGCTTTCCTCAGTTTTGGCCAGGATATAGGCAAAAACCATCTTATGGGCTTGTTTATCCAACTCGCTAAAACCGGTATGGGGCCTGATATGATCATTCCACCTCTGCATACTGGCAGAACGGAATAGTAATTCCAGCATATCTTTGCTAATCATCTTTTACTCCCTTCACCACCCCGGATACTTTTGTCCCCACTCATCATCATTCCTGTAGCGGATGAACAAATCATCTGCTATTTGAATAATTTCCCCCGTTAATTCAAGGCTATATAATCAATCTTGGGGAATAGCTTGCTGCCCCAGGTAAGCTCCTAAAATATTGCCGGTAATTGCTCCAGTACTATCACTATCGCCATCATGGTTAACTGCCAAACACATCATCCCCTAAGGTGTCTTTCCAATTGCACCTGAATCTCTTCAGGTTTATCATCAATAATATCCAACTGAATTACTTTTAAGGAAATATTTCCAGCGGAAGTAATGATATTGTAATTTGCCAGTTCAGTATCCGTTATTTCATTATCGATAAAAAATGGATAAACCAGATAAATAGAGGGACAGTGGTAAGCAACTGCGTAAGCTAACATCTGATAAATGTCACTCTGTAAAACGGACACATCCGAGCCTTTCATGGGATTCTTATATTTAGCATCGAGTATTGCATTAACAGACTTATCTTTAATTAGGGTTATATCCGGTTCTAGTTTAAATGTACCCTTGCCGTTGCGGCTGGCCAGATATTTCTGCGGCTTATGATGATTAACTTGGTAAAAACCAGGCCCCGAAATCTCACTATTATCAAGAAGTTTATAGATATAATGTTCAAATAGGTGATTTAATGGCACCAGGAAAGTGAATGTAAATTCATCGCCTTCGGTTTGCCCGGGCTGATGGTTATAGTAGAACATCTTTGCCATGTTAAACAGTGGTCGATAATTCTGATTTAAACGATTAAATTTTACCTCCTTAAAAATCCCCGGATACAGGTTAATTGGTTCTACCTCTTCCAGATGAATCAATGCCAGTTTTAATGCTTTTTTATTGCGGGCAACCTGGGTTTGACTGATTAATCGCAGCATCGTTGTCTTTATAATCCGATTGAGTGGATTATTAATGGTAAATTCTTCGTAACCTACATAATGCAGATGTTTGCGAAAAGCATTTTCCTTTATAGTTTGAGAAAAAAGAATTCTGCCTTTGATAAACTGCATGTTTTCTTCATAGGGCTGATAGGAACGATGGATTTCGCGGTTAAATAGCTTATTGAATTGATTAATAAAGATGCTGATAAATATCTCTAGCAAATCGTTCTGATATGTTTCTACCGAAATCGGATCTGGAATTTCTTTTATATTAAGAAAACCAGAATAACTCAACAAGCGAAGTAATAAATTGATAGCTTTACCTTTCTCAAACTCTTCGCTTGACTTTTCAACCGGTCCACTAGCAAAAACCTTAGGCAGAATTTGTAAGCGAGTACCATTACGAAAGATAAAACCAACATAGTGCTTCAAAAGGAGACTGCCATCAGCCTGGAGAATTAAATTCTGGGAACCCCATAACTCCTTTAATGCGATTATATTTTGTTTTTCCTTATCACTTAATTCCAATCGAGTTGTCCTGTCTTCGTAAACTGTTATTAATCTGCTACTCATCCTGCCACCTACTTGATAATAGTTAGTAATGCTTTTTCAAAAGCCGAAACAGCACCATCTGCTGCCACAAGGTCCAGATAATTTACACTACCCTGGCTGGTAAAAAACTCTGCACCAATAATGTTTTTAAGAGTAGCTATGTCGTTATAAAAATAATCCAGTAGAAGTGGAATAATTTTGTAATACCATACATTATAGAGATCAGTTAAATTAACAATGTCCATAAAATAGGAATGACCGATTCTGTGATCCCGGTCCAGTTGCTCGTTAATCGACTTATTCAAGACATCCAAAAGACGAGCCAGGTCAATTTTGTCATTGACTTTAGCACTGGCTATTAATGAGGGATTATCAAAAACCCTTAAATCAGGTTCCAGTTCCACAAATGCGAATCTGCGTCGCAGAGCTGTATCGAGTACTGCAATAGACCGGTCAGCCGTATTCATGGTCCCAATAATATAAAGATTAGCCGGCAGGGTGAAGGGCTTTTTCGAATAAGGCAGCGTACAAGGAATCTTATCCCTTTTGTCCTTTTCTATCAGGGTTATTAGTTCCCCAAAAATCTTGGCCACATTACCCCGGTTTATTTCATCAATAATCAGATAAAAGGGGGCCACATCTTCTTCGGATGCACGTTGCTCCTCTTCATCATCCTCCAATAAAAGCTGTCTGATATCAGCCATAGTTAGCTTGGTAAGCTGGTAAATGGTCTTAAGGGTTAGACCAGTCCCGCCATTAATTAAAGCATTTTGATGAACCGAAAGAT
>DUMX01000376.1 GCA_012839665.1 Gelria sp. | reverse complement strand
TTCCGAGCCTCTGGTGAGCCGAATTGATGGCAATGTTATTGTTATGATGGTAACACCAATCCGGGATAGCTCCGGTAGTGTAATCGCAGTACTGGCTGCTGCTCTCAATCATAACATCCTCAGCCAAACGATTTCTAATCTTAGCTTTGCCGAAAGCGGTTATGGTTACATGCTTAATCAACAGGGGGATGTAATTGCCCATCCCAACGAACAAATGGTATTGGACCAGTATAATCCCTTTGAGGAAGTTAAGAAAGATGCCACCCTTCAGCCATTGTGCAGTTTGGTAGAAAAAATGGTGGCTGGCCAAAAGGATTTTGGACAATACCTCTGGTCGGACGGTACCTATAAAATTATGGGCTTTGCCCCGGTGGAAGGTACCAGTTGGTCAGTTGCTGTAACTGCTCCTCGGGCTGAAGTTCTAGCCGGAATTAATAAATTGAAGTTTGGAATCGGGTTAGCTACTCTACTGCTCATTTTGCTGGGGTGTACTCTGGGTTCTTATTTGGGGAGAATAGTAGCTCGGCCCATAAAAGAGGCGGCTACTCATGCAACTAGCATTGGCAGTGGTGACCTGACCATCGAGATTCCCACCAAGTTCACGGCCCGAAAGGATGAGATTGGTCTTCTCACCCGGGGACTGGACGAAATGGTACGTAACTTGCGTGATATGATTTTAGAAATTTCTACAGGTTCTCAGGAGGTAGCTGCCTCCAGTGAGGAACTGGCCGCCTCCGGCGAAGATATAGCTGCCGGAATGCAGCAGGTTTCTGCTTCCACGGAGGAAATTGCTGCTGGCCTGGAGGAAGTCTCTGCTTCTGCTCAGGAAATTAATGTAGCTGGTCAAGAAGTTGCTGCTGCTCTTACTCAGGTGACTGAAGAAGCTCAACAAGGCCATCAAAATGCGCAAGAGATTGAAGAACGGGCGGTACAGGTTCAGCAAGCTGCCGAAAAGGCTCGAAACAATACGATCGGCCTTTATGAGAGCATTCGCCAAAAAACCGTACAGGCACTTGAAGAGGCCCGGGTAGTAGAAGAAATATCCGGGTTGGCAGAAAATATTGCTAATATTGCTGATCAGACCAACCTGTTGGCCTTAAATGCTGCCATTGAAGCGGCCCGTGCAGGTGAACAGGGTAAGGGCTTTGCGGTGGTGGCCGAGGAAGTTCGGAAACTGGCTGAAGATTCTGCTGAAGCAGTAGCAGAAATCCATAATCTCACTCGGCAGGTTCAGGATACTATCAGGGCCCTGGTTCAGAATTCCAATGAATTACTGCAGTTTATCAATGATGATATTATTAGGGATTACAATTATATGTTGAACCTCGGCCAGCAATATAAGGACGATGCTGACATGCTAAGCGAATTAACTGGTGATATCAACCATAATATCCAGACGGTGATGGCATCTATGCAAGATATCGGGCAAGCGATTGAGTCCACTTCGGCTACTATGCAGGAGTCTACTGCGGGCGCCCAGGAAATTGCTCTTGGTACAGAAAATGCTGCCCGCTCCGCCAATGACGTGCACCTCGCCTCCCGTAAGATGGCGGAATATGCCGAACATCTCAACCTTCTTATTCAACGCTTTAAGTTATCTTAACTCCAATTATAATGCCCGGTGCCATAAGAAGGCACCGGGCTTTATTAACGCTAATATTAATAAAACTCTTCATATCTTCCATCACTTGATTCCAGGCTCTTAATGGACAGGAAACCGCCTGGGCGGTCATATTTTACTGCCTGTATTTCGGCCATTATGGACAGGGCTATTTCAGCATTTTTTTGCCCTCCTAAATCCAGGCCAACCGGCACATGAACTCTATACATGAGCTCCTCGGCAACCCCCATTGCACTCATCTTACCGAAATAAGCAGTTACCTTACGTTTATTTCCTAATACCCCAATATATCGAGCAGGAGAATTGACTACGGTTAGGAGTGCAGGTTCATCATATTCATGACTGTGACTAACCAAAACAATGCTGGTGTTACTATCTATTTCAGAAGATTTAAGCAGCTCCACAATGTCACCCAGCAGCAATTCATTAGCCAGGGGGAACCTTTCCCGGGTAAGTGTTTCCGGCCTATTA
>DUMX01000149.1 GCA_012839665.1 Gelria sp. | reverse complement strand
CCCTACAGATTACGTGCTACTGTAATTGCAGTGGTCAGCCGGGCAGACACACGGGTCTGCCCCATAAATCCGCATCCTTAAAAATTAAAAAAATCAGTGTTAATCTGTGCTTTTTAAGGATGCGGATTTATGGGGCAGACCCGTGTGTCTGCCCGGCTGACCACTGCAATCCCGCGGGCGGACACATGGGTCCGCCCCTACAGATTATGTGCTACTGTACAGGAAGAGCATGTAAAGCCATTTTCATCGGTGGTTGCGTGTTCCGGGCATGACGGGTTAATAAGAAAATAGACGGGAAATGGGAGCAGATTATTTGTCTGCTATTTGGCAAATAATAAATATGGTTTTAGAAGTTGTGCTTATATGAGCAATAATTAGGAGTTGAGCAAAATGGAAAAGAGGAATTTTGATAGGATAATGGAGCAGGCTATTGAGGCTGAAATAGAAGCCTATGAGTTTTATCGCGATGTTGCCAATAAAGTAGCTGACCCCGCAGTTAAACAGCTTTTCAACGAGTTTGCCCGGGAAGAACAAGGGCATAAAAAACAGCTGGAGGAGATAAAAGCAAAGGATATTCAGAATTTCGATTTTGATGGAGCCCCCGACTATAAAGTCTCCGAAAAGGTTAATTGGCCACGGTTATCAGCGAATATGGACCCGGTTGAGGCTATTGCTCTGGCTATGAAAAAAGAAGAAGAGAGCATAAAGATTTACTCTCGACTAGCGTCTTCTGTAAGTGACCCGGCTCAACAAAAAGTCTATTCCGAATTGGCGCAAATGGAAAAAGCACATAAAACCCGCATGGAAGACCTCTACACCAATACCGCCTTCCCCGAAGTCTGGTAAGCCAACACAATCTTGTTAAAAATAAGGCGGGGCCTTAAAAGCCCCGCTGTTTAGTGTTGGCATTATCATAAGTAATCGCTGTAAAATTCAGTGTCTAATAAAATACCCTGAAATTTTTATTTACTCTTACTCCGGGCAATATTGCCATCCGCGACTTTATAGCCTTCCTCTATGAATTTCCCTAATCGCTTAATAATTTCATGCCAGGCATCTTTGTAGTCACCCAAAATAGCCAGGATAGCTTCATTATGTTTTAATCCTTCTTCGTAAATATAAGTACCGATTTCCCTGCCTTTATCCGTAATATATAGCAGCGTTATGCGGCGGTCTTCGATGGATGGCCTGCGTTCCACCAACTGGTCTCTTTCCAGACGATCGACCATAGTAGTGAGGCTGGAACTTTCCAGGTTTGCCCGCTGACGTACCCTGGTGAGGGTCGAACCGTCCTGCTCCAGCAAGGAGACCAGTATATAAGCCTGTCCCATGGAAATATTATAGTGGGCGAGGTAATCCTTGCCCTGTTTTTCTAAGCCTTTCATAACCAGTTTCATTTGATAAGGAATAAATTTGCTAAAGTCTTCCATAATTCTCCTTCTTCCAAGTCTTAGTGTTTTCTTAATGTTGCAAGAACCAGGATGTTATGTCAATAAGCAGAAGCACTGGCCTAATCATTATATCTCAAATTTATCTCCATTCGAGAATTACGTATTGCTAATAATTTTTTTGGAAGCTATAATAAATAGTACTTGATGAACATTATGGTAAATAAAGTATTCGAAAGTGTGTAAGAGTTATGAGACATCAAATCGACCGCCAGATACAAATCATAGAGTTTCCCGGTTTTCATTATGCCAACTGTAACTGCCTGCTAATAGAGGACGATGTGCACTGCCTGATTGAAACCGGATTTAACGAAAGCGAACTGGAAGACCTGCAGAAGTTGCCGGTACAGCTAATCGTAAACTCGCATGGACATAGCGACCACTGCCGCTATAACTATATATTCCCGGAGTCTAAAATACTAATGCATCCGAGTGAGCATGCCATGGTTAGTTCAGGGGAAGCTTATCTTAAGGAATTTGCGTTCGATAAATTAGTCGGGCAGGAGTGGTTAGAACTCTTTCTGCAGGCGATGCACTACCGACCTATCCAGGTGGACGGGGATTTGCAGGACGGGCAAGAGCTATGCACAGGCCGCTGCCGCTTCCAGGTCTTACATATGCCAGGTCATAGCGCCGGTCATTGCTGTTTCATTTTCCCAGAGCAGGGCTTTGTATTTACAAGTGATATTGAGTTTTCCGAATTTGGCCCCTGGTATGGCATGGTGCATTCTTCGGTGTCCGATCAGTTGAGCTCCTTGGATCGGTTAGCCGCAATTGGGGCTGACTACTATATCAGCGGTCATCATGCGTCCGTAGTTCGCGACCCGGGCGGTCATCGTCTACGAGCTTATCGTAATATAATATTGGAGCGCCAGCGCCGGGTGGCGAAACTGTTGTATGGGGGCCACAGTACTGTGGAGGATATTGCCAGGGACTTACCAATCTACCGCCGTCTACCTAATCCAAAACCGATATTCTGGGCCTATGAGCTTATGATGGTTTACCACCATCTGGTCTATCTAGAAGAACAGGGATATGCCGGTCATGACGGACATACATGGTTTCCAACTAAAACAGGTATTAGTGCGGAACAGCTTTCTATATAGAACTCATGAGATTTTTCGTGTTGACTTGAAGATAATTTGGCGTACGACTCGTGAATCTTTACCCTCATTGGTAGAAAATATTAAAAGCATTATTATAAATAAGTAAACGTTAAACAAGCGGGGCTTTTAAAAGCCCCGCTTGTTTTGTGGGTAAACTTATTGAGTCATAGTCTATACGGCTTCTCGTTCGAGATATTGTTCTGCATTTTGCTTAAAATCAGCCAGGTGGATATGATGCGTAGAATGGTGATTATCCCGTTTGCCAATTGGATTCCTATGTTCTCCATGGGGACCATTGCATCAAAATAATGCTCTCTGGGTCGCCAGCAGGGTGGTACCGTAAGCCTATCGAGAAAAGTGGCTCAACAGCGTGCTTAAGTGCTTAAGGCTCCGCTAATTTTATGAGCAAAAACGATTAACCGTTTAAAACTAACTTGTATATATTTTTACATTAGTGTAAATTACCTTACAATTAAAGAAAGGCAAATTAAGGTGTTTTAATATGTACGATAAAAAAGAGCTTGGAAGCTTAATAACCCGGTTACGTGAAGAAAAAGGTATCCCCAGTCAAAAAGCACTGGCGGATATTGCCGATGTAGCCCAGTCTACCGTCAGGGAAATCGAATTGGGGAAGTCCTCTCCCAATATGGAAACACTAGCAAAAATCTGCGATGTTTTTGACCTGACCGTACTGGAATTCTTTTTCATGCTGCAGGGGCCTGAAGACTCGCTTTTAATAGACAAGAAAACAAAGAAGTGCTGCAAGCAGTAGCCAATACCCTGAAAAGGCTGCAGAAATCATCTCCAGAAACACAAAAAAGGTTATATGTTTTTAAATCGGATAAAGGCATCCGGTTGAAGAAAAGCCAAAAGAAGAGAAAGTGGTGGTTGAGGTGGACAAACCCTTTTGTAAGAGATGAAGATTAGAAGTAGAAAGACCTGCCTACCAATGGGCAGTTATTTTGGCAGAAGGAGGTGGGCTTAATGAACAGGGACGGTTCGCAAGGTATAGAAGCATTTGGCGCAGAACCATTCTGCACTAGCCTTGATTATCTGTTGGATGACGAGCAGCATCAATCCGAAGTAACGAACGACTATTATCAAGGCAGCCCGAATATTTTACATAAGATTAGCGCAATTATTATGGCAATAGCGAAAACAATAATCTGGTTATCTGGCATTTTGCTATGGCTTGGGGGCATTGGCATTCATCTTTGGACAGCAATTATAGCTTTTGCGTACTGGGGATTTTGGGGTGCATTTGTTACATTTCTATTGCCGGTAGCGGGGGAAATCCTCTGGGCATGGAAATCTTATGTGTACTCAGGCTACTTTTGGAATAGCTATATAATTATATTGATTGCCTATGTGGTTACTTGGGGATTAGTGATACTTAGTACATTTATAGTATCTATATGGAGCGATAGCCAAACATAATTTTAAATCGACCTGGTCACATGGCCGGGCTTTTCCAAAGGCAGATATCAGAATCTAAACAGAGCTATAGGCATTAACATACTAGATTTCGTACGTATCAAAGACAGCCAGTACTACTATACCCGCTACAGAATGCGGGAAGTAAAAGGAAACTTTGATTTAACCGATGCCATCGAGATACACTTTATCGAATTACCCAAATTAAGCAAGGAACAGGCAGATTATGCATTGTAATATCATTCTATCGGCAGTCGGCGTATTCTTATGGTTCTATCGCTTACCGATATTATTACCCCCGGCTGGATATCATAAGCACATTTTACAAGGACTTCGGATAGTCTTGAATTAACAATTTCGGACCGTTCGTCATCTAACCTAAATATTATTACTCCTGGCAGTATCTGCTTACTAATAGCCACCAAGTACCCGAAGTCTAAATCCATAGTTAGTAATACTCTATTTTCCATAGCTGCTTTCGCAAGCACTTCGTTATCTGGTAAACGTTGTAAGTTTTCATCGCGTAAATGAACAGCATCAAAACCTTGCCGGCGTAACCAGGAAATGGTATGTTGAGATATGCCCATATCCGCCAAAAATCTCATACGACTACCCATATACCTGTTCCCTGGCCAACCAGGCAGCATATTCTAAAGCCTGTTGGATGTCTTCCGCTTCCAGGTCAGGATATTCTTGAATTATATCCTTAAAGCTTTTACCCTGTGCCACCAGTCCCACCAGTAAGGAAACAGTAATCCTCATACCACGGATGCACGCCTGCCCACCCATAATGGATTGGTCAAAGGTTATACGATTATAACCTAGCATGGTAATTCCTCCTAAACTCTTATTTCCCAACATTATAGCCTGGCTATGTAAATTATAACATGAAACATGTTCCCCAATAACCCTGTAGCTATATCGATGAAGCTTAGTATTAATTATACTATTAATTGGTAATGGCAACTAATTTCTTTCCGGTTGGGTAATTTTAAATTCTGTTAGGATAGCGGAAAAATAGTAAAGACAACCAATTCTTTGCCTACCCCTGATTCTTCATAAATAGCGGAGCCGTAAGGCCCCGCTATTACTTACTTCATGTGGTGGGCGCGGGGCGTACCACATAGTAAGCAAACATGGAATTAAGTTGGCTAAAGACTTTTAAAAATCCGATTAAAATTCATAATGTGACCACATACTTACAATAATAACTGTCTTTTCTTTTTCTATAACCCGATATACAAGCCTGTGCTGGCGATTAATTCTTCGTGAATACAAACCTTTAAAATCCCCGACCAATTTTTCATAAGGTGGTGGATTCTGATATGGATTAGTTTTAAGAATTTCAAGTAACTTATCGGTTCTTGTTTTCAGATCAGGAATAGACTTTATTTTTTCTTTGTCCTTTTCTGCTGATTTCAGTATAACGATTCTGTAGCTGTTTACCATTTAAATTCTACGCAATCCTCTATTTTCGCATCCAACCCCTCATTTAGCTTTTCCTTCATACCAGGAATAGAGGTTAAATATAATGTTTCCATTAAGCCCTTATAATCCTCTTCACTAAGAATTACGACATTACCTTTTTTAGTGCTCACATTAATTACATTATTAAAGTCAATTGCTAAATCTAAATATTTAAATAAATTTTTTCTAAAATTTGTAGCATTAGTATTAAGCATTTGCACTCACTCCTTACATGTACATTTTAATGTACATGATTTTCCCTTGTCAAACTACTTTGGCTACATCAGCGAAAGTTTTTTGGCCAAATTCTACCAGTCGGAGATGTCAATTTTATTCATAGATTCCCTTAGCTCTGGGGTCGGACGCCATTCTTTCCAGCGCTTTCTTGGCCTGCGCTATGGCCGGGTCTTCTTCGGTTAATCTCTCCAGCAGTTCCATGTCATCCCATCCTTTCAGAAACATGACCCACCTGTCTTCATTCCAACTTTATGCCCAATAAAAGTATTAACTGTTCTAAATTATCCGTTTATATTGGTTTTATAGGATTAATTGTTTTCCTTTATGCTACCACAGATTAACCAAATAATGTATAATGGAAGTGCGCAAACTGCAACCCCACTTGGATTTTTTGCCATTTTAGAAATGGTATGGAGTTATCTTCTCAGGATGGAGGATATCGCTTTACTGCATTTATGCGTAAAAACGAAATGTTTCAAGAAAATTTCTCGATAGGCTTACGGTACCACCCTGCTGGCGACCCAGAGAGCATTATTTTATTAAGATGCAATGGTCCCCATGGAGAACATAGGAATCCAATTGGCAAACGGGATAATCACCATTCTACGTATCATATCCACCTGGCTAAGGAAATAATATTAAAGAAAGGCCTGCGGAGCGAAACTTATGCAGAAGAAACGGATAAATATTCAAATTATTATGATGCACTATCTTTCTTTTTGAGATATTGTAATATTAGAAATGCTGCTAAATACTTCCCTGCCATAAGGCAAGGTAAACTTTTCGATGATTAAAGGAGGTGCATAGCATATGGAAGCCCTGCACCAATTAAGACGGCAGTTTAATAATAAAATAGATTTTCACGAAAAGCGTAAAGGTATATACCAATTAGTAGGACCATTTTACCATGAAGATGGCGATATGATGGATATTTTTCTGACTGAATCACCATTGCAGCCTGATAAAATCAGGTTATGCGATTACGGGATGACTATCATGCACCTTTCCTACGACTATGACATTGATTCACCAAATCGGGAAGGAATTCTGGATAAAATAATTAGTGAACATGGCTTAAACCGGGATGATGGTAACATCTATATTGATATTAATGCTGATTTGCTTTATGAATATGTATTTCAGTTTTCCCAGACCATAGCCAAGGTATCGAGTATGCAATACTTTAAGCGGGAAGTTGTACGTAGCCTTTTTTATGAACAATTATCTGAATTTATAGAGATGAAGCTTTCTTTTTATCAACCAAGGGCAAAGGTTTTTCCTGTTTCAAGTAGAGATGATCTTGAAGTGGATTATGAATTTTCATTGGATAATAAGAAAGTCTATTTATTCGGTATCAAAGATGTAGCTAAGGCTCGATTAACCACTATCTCATGCCTTGAGTTTCAAATTGCCAAACTACCATTTAAGAGTATCGCTGTTCATGAAGACTTCGATGGATTACCACGAAAAGACCGGGCACGCATAACTAGTGCCGTCGATAAACAGTTTACCGACCTGGCTGATTTTAAGCAAAATGCAGAACAATATCTCGAACGAGAAGCCGTATAGCCTATGACTTAATAAGTTTACCCACAAAACAAGCGGAGCCCTAAGGCCCCGCTATTGCTTACTTCTTATGGTGGGCGCGGAGGGTTTCGAACCCACGACTTCTACCGTGTGAAGGTAGCACTCTCCCACTGAGTTACGCGCCCGCAGTTATTGTTTTTTTAGTTTATCACGGCTGTTTTAATCATGCAATCCATTCCCGCGTTTCCGCTTATACGAAAACATGTTTATAAGCTTCATTTATGTGTTTGATGGGGACTATCTCCATTCCCGACAGGCTCTGGGCTATATCTTTATAGTTTTCCGCCGGTATAAGCATTTTTTTAATTCCGGCCTGGCGGGCACCGTGAATTTTTTCATGCACAGCTCCTACTGCTTTCACCTTGCCCTGCAGAGCTAGTTCTCCGGTAATAGCTACATCCTGGCGTAGAGATTTTTTCTTGATGGCGCTGAGTATAGCCAGATATATGGCTGCTCCTGCGGAAGGCCCATCCACTTTGCCACCGCCGATAAAGTTTATATGTAAATCATAGTCTTTTAGCTTTTCGCCACTCTCCTGCCGCAGTACGGAAGCTGCATTAAATACGGAATCTTTGGCCATAGACCCGGCAGTTTCATTAAAACGGATACTTCCTTCCCCCGGGTGTTCAGCAGGGAAAGCAACTGCTTCCAGTTCAATTAATTGCCCCTGGTAAGCAAAGGCTCCTACTCCAAATATTTTTCCCACTTCAGTTTCATTTGTTGCTCGCTGCCGGCAGTAAGTGGTTAACCGACTGTTTTGTATGGCTTCAAATACATGCTGTTGCTGTACCTGAATTGTTATCTCCTGGTTTTCGGTTTCATTCAAGGCTATGGCAAAGGCATCAACCAGGATTTTGTTGGCCCCACGTCCATCACAGCAATACTGACTGATAATATCGCTTACGCTACTTTCCATATTTATTTCTAATTTGCGGGCTGACATATGTACGATTTGCTTAATATGTTCCCGAGTCAGGGGCTCAAAAAATATTTCCATACAGCGGGAACGAAATGCGGGGCTGATATCCTCGCGCTCCCGGGTAGTCGCTCCAATCAGTACAAAATCAGCCGGCACTCCCTGCTCAAACATCTGCTTTATGTATTGCGGTATTCTTTCGTCATGGGGATCATAATATGATGACTCGAAGTAAACCCTTTTATCTTCCAATACTTTCAGGAGTTTGTTTTGTAAAATGGGATCCATATCGCCCAGTTCATCAATAAATAATATGCCGCCATGGGCCTCTGAAACTAACCCCAGTTTAGGTTCAGGGATGCCTTCCTCGGCTAATTCCCGACGTGCCCCCTGGTAAATGGGATCATGAACTGAACCCAACAGGGGATTGGTAGATTCACGCGGGTCCCAGCGCAGGGTAGTGCCATCCACCTCTATGAAGGGTGCCCCTTGGGAGAAGGCGCTTTGGGGTTTCCCTTTGACCATTTCCAGTACCAGCCGAGCGCAAGTAGTTTTACCTACTCCGGGAGGACCGTAAAGGATGATATGTTGAGGATAGGGGTTGTTTAAGCGAGATATCAGGGCTTTAACTGCCTTATCCTGGCCAATAATCTCGTCCAGGCAGGTGGGCCTAAGAATATCCAGAGCTGAACGGTTGAGCCGAACATGTTCCATTTTCTCTAGACTGCCCAGTTTTTTTAAGGTACGGGCATTCTCGGGCGAAGGTTTATGAGCCTTGATAACTTCCAATTTGATGTCATGAATATATTCATTATATTTCTCTTCTATCCTTTGCTGAATGCGCTGTTCCAGTTCAGTTTCAACCTT
>DUMX01000148.1 GCA_012839665.1 Gelria sp. | reverse complement strand
TTTAAAGGAAAAGAATCCGGATATAAAAGTTTTTATTTCGGAACCAGCTGAATCGCCAATTCTGGCCCGTGGGATTATTGGGCCGCATAAAGTACAGGGAAATATTGTAAATCCAGTATTTCCGGTATAAGGCCATCAGCAATTCCTTGTACTTTATGCGGCCCAATAATCCCACGGGCCAGGATTGGCGATTCAGCTGGTTCTGAAATAAAAACTTTTATATCCGGGTTCTTTTCTTTTAAAAATTTAGCATTACCGGTTACCGTTCCTCCGGTACCCTGGCACATTACAAAAGCATCAACCTTGCCTGCGGTCTGTTCCCAGATTTCCGGAGCTGTATTTTCAATATGAGCCATCAGGTTATCCTGACGATAGAACTGGCCGATTTCAAATATCTGGTCTCCATATTGCTGTTTTAATTTTTCCACTTCTGCCAATACCAGATCAACATCTGTCTCCGCTCCGGGGGTCAATACTAGTTCAGCTCCATATGCCTGAATAGTCTTTTTGCGCTCTTCAGTCATACCTTCAGGCATAACAATTATAACCCGATAACCTTTGGCCGCTCCGACCATGGCTGTTGCTATTCCGGTATTACCGGTGGTACCTTCCAAAAGAATCATACCCGGTTTAAGTTCTCCCCGCTGTTCAGCCACTTCCACTATTTTATGAACCACGCGGTCTTTTAAACTTCCGCTGGGGTTAGCATATTCTAGTTTTACGCAGATGTCGGCGTTAATATCGGCTGATATTCGTTGTAGTCGTATCAAAGCTGTCCTGCCTATGGCGCCAAGCACGTTATCCAGTATACCGCTATTGGCATCCCAATTCATTAAAAACATACCTCCCACCCTAATCAAAATTATTAATGCATCTAACTTCGAATTATAACTTATAAAGGCCAATCCTGACCATAGATTATTTCTCTGATTATTATAAACTCTTCCTGAGCCGGTTGTTTATTGAAGAATTCAGGCAGTATACTGGTTTCCTGTTCAAAAATAGCCAGCAATTCCTCGAAAAACTGTTCACGCTTACTGGTATCCCGCAGGGTCAAGTCTTTTTCCTGCAAGCGGGCAGCAATGCGGTTGTTTAGTTCAATTTCGTAATCTGATAAGTGGTCAAAAAATTCCTTCCAGGAACGTAGCTTTTCTTCCTGTTCCCAGGCGATACCCGGACAGACAAAATGGCGGCAGACTGATTCGCGCAAATGCTGAGCCAGGAGGCAACCACCATCTTTATTATGAAAATAACAACGGTAGCTATCGCCATCTATGCTGTTATTTATAGTCACCGATGCATCCAATATGGTTATATTGTTTAATTGTAGTATCCGATCAATCAGTCCCGGTTCATTTTTTAGCAGGTAAGCAAAATCACTGCTATAAAAAACGGGTGAGTAAAAACCACAGCAACCTTTATCATCCTGGCGGGGGCACTCGCTGCAGAGATTTACTTCAATATAGCTACGCAGACCTTGATTATGAAAGACTAACTTAATTTCCTTTTGCATATTCCACTCCCACAATCGTTGATAATATCATTATAGATGTTTTCTGAATACCAGCAAAGCCTAAAGCCCTTGTCTAATTGCTGGTACTGTTTGCCTTTTCATTAAGCTATGGGTATTATTGAAACATAAGGGGTATGAGATTGTTATGCAAAGGTTTGATTCTATCGGTATTATGGGTGGAACTTTTGACCCGGTTCATTACGGGCATCTTATAGCTGCTGAATTTGCCCGTCATGAGTTTAAACTGGACTCGGTTATTTTTATGCCGGCAGCCCGCCCGCCTCACAAAGAAATAAATGAAGTTTTAGATAGTGAGCATCGCTACAATATGGTAAAAATAGCTATTCGGGGTAATCCTGCCCTTACCATATCTGATTTGGAAATGAAAAGAGCAGGAAAGTCCTATACTATCGACACCGTACGATATTTTTTAAAGCATTATTCTGATAGTGATATTTTTTTTATAATGGGTGCCGACTCTTTATTGACGATGCATACCTGGAAAGATTATCAGGAATTGTCAGGTTTATGTCGTTTTGTGGTAGCAACCCGGCCTGGATATATAATTGAACGGAGTGACCCGGCACTTAAAAACCTTCCTTCTATATTATGGGAACGAATGGACTTTCTACCCATACCGGGATTAGATATTTCCTCCACAAATATAAGACAGAGAGTGGCGGAAAATAGGCCGATAAAGTATCTCTTGCCCTTGGAAGTGGAACAATACATTTTGGATAAGGGATTATACCGTGAGAAGGAAGGGGTAAAGGATGTTAAGTGAGCAGGAAGCCCTGGCAATTATTAAATCCCGTTTGTCCAACCGGCGCTTGCAGCACTCTTTACAGGTAGCCGTAGAGGCTCGGGAATTGGCTGTAAATTTCGGAGTTAGCCCACAGAAAGCATATTTGACCGGAATTCTGCACGACTATGCTAAGGGAATGCCTGCTTCCGAGTTGCTTAACATTGCTACTGTTAATAATTTGCTCGAACATGAGGTGGACCGTCTGGTACCCGACTTGCTACATGCTCCGGTAGGTGCTTTTCTACTTAAAACGGAATTGGGGATTGATGACGAGGAGATTTTGCAGGCGGTTAAGTGTCATACCTTAGGGTCTTTACACATGAGTGCATTGGATAAAATAATTTATCTGGCCGATATGATTGAGCCCGGGCGCGATTTTCCCGGACTGGAACGATTAAAATGCCTGGCCTGGCGCAATCTTGACGAGGGAATGCTATTTGGTCTAGAATCTACTATAAAATACTGCCTGGATCAACAGAGGATAATTCATCCTTTAACTATAGAGGTCAGGAACCATTTTCTTAAAGAAGTAAAGTTTATTGGCTGTTAATTAGGAGGGCTATATTTGGAAGATGAAAAACTAGCACAGCTTATTGCCGAAGTTTGTCTGGAAGAAAAGGCTTTTGACGTACTCATTCTAGATGTACGGGATTTAACCGTTATATCCGATTATTTCGTTCTGGCTAGTGGCAGGAATCCCATACAAGTTAAAAGCATAATCGAAACAGTAGAAAAGAAACTATTAGAGCAGGATATCAAGCCATTACGACAAGAAGGGCAGCGCCAGGGCCTATGGGCGGTATTGGACTATAATTCTGTTTTATTACACGTTTTCCGCCAGCAGGAAAGAGAATATTATGACCTGGAAAACCTCTGGGGCGATGCCCGGCAAGTTGCGGTTGAAAATCCTTATTAATTTAATCAACATCAATATCCAGAAATACTGCCTGGGGCTGGTTTATCGAAGACTTCTTCAGCGCTTCCTTGCCGCTGGTGGCAATATCAGTTATTACCCCGGGTACTTCTTTAATTATAGACTGAAGAAAAAAGCCTGTAGCTGGTTCATCATCTACTATAAGAATTCTCATATCTTACCCTTTCGAAAAATCCAAAACCCTATCTACAAAGTGGATAAAACCATAGCCAGCAGGTGATACCGTAAAGGCCTGTGCTATTATGCCTGTTGCTATAGGCAAAGCAAACATAATTTAGAACAGACAGATTGCTGAACAGTACAATAATGAAGCCATATATAATCATTATTGCTACTGACCAATTCTTAAATTTCTTTCGTTCAGCTTCACTACTTATAGGTTTATTCTCGGTTTCACCGGAAAAGTTAATGGTGAATAGACTTAAGGAGGGTGTTTAACAATATGAAGAAGAGTCTATTAACGGCCTTTGTCGTAGCTTTAACCATGTGTTTGTTTACGTCAACTACTGTTGTTAATTGCCGCCCCTATTAATAGCCCCTCACAGGCTGTCAGCGAGTCAGTTTATCCGAGTGCCAATGAAATAAACATAGTTAAATCTGAGGAAAGTATCGGTGGCTTATTAGGAAACCCTGCATTAGATAGGCTCCAATCAGCCTCGAGAGGCAGCTTAGAGGATTATTTTGAAAGCTGGAGTGAAACTCGGTCAGAATGGATAGAAGGGTCTATGGGAACTGGATACTGGTTATACTCAAAGCGCTCGGTAGCCTCAAGCGTTGGTTACACTGGAAGCCATTATTTACGTGCTTATATAGGTGGTGTCTATCAGAGTAGTACTGATACGGGACGTGTATACAGAAATGTTGGGTTCACTCTAAAATCCGGGTGGGCGTACAGTCCTTATATTGCGGTGCCAGCTACGGCATATGCATTTTATGGTTATTAATAACCGTAAAATGATTGCCTGATACTACCCCGCGTCTAAAAAAAAGCATTATGCTTTTCTTTTAGACGAGTTCTCTGTAAAAGAGGGGGAGTGTGAATTATATGAATTTCAAAATGAATGCAATGGCGTTTATTCTCATCTGCATTTATGCCGTTATCTGTTTTTCATCAATATTTCTGGCGACTGCAACCGAAAATAACATATTACTGGCGAGGATTAGTAGGGGGAACTATAGTCAGCATGCTGTTCATTTCTATATGGATGAAGAGAGCTGGAGTTACGAGAAAATGATCAAACAGCTTCAAAAGAGCGAAATGAGGGATTTTTCCCTTATATATGATGACTACGAAAAAAACTTGCGGCAAATATATTTGCAAGGTAAGGTTGACCCTCCTCCTATGGTCTCGGGCAGGTATTTTGCCACAGACGATTTCTGTAACCACAAAGCATTGGCAGTGATTGGCCTCAACCGGAAAAACGACGTAATAAAAAAGAATGGAAAACTGTGGATTGAGGTGGAAGACAAATGGTTTGAGGTAATAGGAATAATGGGCTATCGTGTTGAGACTTTGCTGGATGATACGATAATAGTTAATGCCGATGCTTTACTGCGAAAAGGAAGCAATAACATTTTTATATTGGACGCGTATTCCGGAATTGGAAAAGGTAGTAGTGAGAATATGTTTAATAAATTAAACGAACTGGCCTGCAAAACAGTTAATGCTGGTAATCCGCCGTTGAAACGGTTGGATGCCGATCCTATAGGTACCGACCGGCTTTTTTACAATTTAATAAACGATGCTATTTTGTTCATGCTCTTAATATTCTGCTACGTGATGTGCAGCATCTCCATATCCTATGAATGGATAAGCAAACAACGCAGAAGAATTGCGGTAATGCGTTTAATTGGTTGGACAGACTGGAAATTAAGGCGGGTAATTTACAGTAGCTATTTTAAGTTAGCCCTCCTGGGTGTGGGTTTCGGGATATTATTAGCCATGCTTTTCAATATTAAAGTCGATAATGAAGGATGGTTGGCCGCAATAGCAATAGTAAACATAATTATAGGATGGTTGATAACAGTTCCTGCTGTAAAGCAAATGCTTGCAATTACTGTAACCGAAGTGATGAGGTGACAGCTATGTACGAAAGCCAACGGAATATTAATGGCTATGAGATAAGGAGAAGTATTAAAAACAACCGATTTATAACGCTTATCCTGATTTTACAGTGCACGGTATGTTTAACCCTGGTAGCCTTGGTAGCTGCCAATGCATTTACCGCCGTTTCCAGTGTTGACCATTTAAAAGAGTACATAGGCAACAAGTCTTATTACTCCATGCATGATAATACCGATGAAGATGGAAGCTATCAAAAATACCGGGATTCGGAAACCGAGTATTATAAACTATTGCGTTTTGTAAATGAATTAAGGCAAGACAAAGAAATAGCATTTATTAATACCATTGTTCAACCCATTGATCTGGCTGGAAAAAGCGTGCTTGAAAAGTTCGGTTATGGGTATGAAGAAGGCGCTTATGAGCCTTACAGCCGCGATGGCGAACAATTTTTCCCGGTAAAATGCATACAGGTATCTGGCAACGTGTTCACTGAATTCGGGATATCGGTAGAGCAAGGCCAAGCCTTTTCCAGTCAGGATTTTGTGCTGGATAATACTGATAATTTAAAAGCAGTTTTGGGAAATGAGTATAAGGAATATTTCAAAATCGGAGACCGCTTTGAAGCAGAATATCTGTTTACAAGAATGCAATTTGAAGTAAGCGGTTTTTTACCTCCGAACACCTATATACCGCGGAATGGCGTGTTGGTATATATGGATAGATACATATTAATACCGGCATTTTCGCGGATAGATACGCAAAGGTACTATGATATTGCTTCAATAGCCTTATTGCAGCAAGCAAATGGACAAATAATAACCTCAGATAAAAGCCTTGACGTACCCGACCTGGTCAAAGCTCTTTCAAATAAATTTAACACCTTGTATTTTGATGTATATAAAGCCTCATGAAAAAATCTGCTACTCATATGATAGCGTAGTTTTTCTGGGCAAACTATTTTACAAAATTATAATATATGGCATAATTATGTAAGCAAGGTGACATTTTGGTCGGAAACCATGTTGGTAGCAGGTACACGTCCAATATGGCAAAAGCGTGGGGCGAATGTTATGGAACAAATGCCTTTATATTTGGTCTTTCTGCAATCATTTCCAGAGACCCTCTTATTAATCTACATAGGCTTAGCTTTAACGGGAACTAAACTGCCCAATAGAAAAATAATATGTATAGCTTTGGCTGGTGCATTTTCAAGTTATTTTGTCCGCTATTTTCACATACCACCTGGGGCAAATGTGTTTATTCAACTCCCGGTAATAGTAGTTTTGCTTTATATAATATGTAAACTTCCGCTGTGGTTGGCACTTGTTAGTATCATCTTAGGCTTCTTATGTGTAAGTTTTGCGGAAATGTTATTTATTCCATTGGTATCTTATATTAGCGGAATTTCTATACAAGAGGCTTTAGCTACCCCTTTATGGCGCATACTTTTTCCTCTCCCCGAATTTGCATTTCTTACACTAATAATATTTTGTCTTAGACGTAAAAATATCCACATTTTCAAACTTACTAATGTTGATATGCCGGAGTTCCAAATATACGGTAAACCACTTATCATACTAAGTTTATCGGTAGGTCTAGTTGTTTTGGGATTCTACTATCAGTTTTTTATAGAACGAAAACAGCTACTTTTAGATTCCATATTGACCGCATTATTGTTAGTTATTCTAGTAGCGGTCGTGTTATCGCTTATATTAAGTTGGAAAATGCTTTCT
>DUMX01000147.1 GCA_012839665.1 Gelria sp. | reverse complement strand
GGAATAGGTGCTTCTATTCTTATGCCCGGTGCAGCCAGATTGAGCTGTAAATCATCCGACAAACTGATGATACGACTAATTTTTACTCCCGGTGCCGGGGACAACTCATACCTGGTTACAGATGGTCCGCAACTAACCTGATTAACCTTTACCCCTATGCCAAAATTAGAAAAGGTTTCCTCCATTACGGATATACTTTCCTTAATATTTTTCTTATCAATTTTACGTTCACTGTTAACACTACTTAATAATTCCAAAGGAGGCTTCTGATATTCAGGCCCGCTTTCTTCCCGATTAGACAAAACTAATCTTAAATTACCCTTCCGGTTTTCCTCCTGAATCGGTTCTTCCTTTAGCTCCTCCTGACCTGCTGCACTTTCTAATGGGATATCAGACTCAAAATGTAATTCCTCAAAAGGCAAAAGATGAGGTTGTTGATGACTGTCTATTATTACTAGCTCCTTTTTCGGCATAGCTGGCGGTGTTGGCTCTTCTTCATCTTCAAACAATAGAGGATAAACCTTGGCCCACATTTTT
Source organism: Gelria sp. (assembly GCA_012839665.1). Lineage (GTDB taxonomy): Bacteria > Bacillota > Syntrophomonadia > Syntrophomonadales > Syntrophomonadaceae > UBA4844. The sequence goes on along the minus strand of DUMX01000147.1, from coordinate 3,870 downwards.
TTAGCGACTACACCGCTGCTACTAAATATTTGCCCCAGCGGTTTATCAATAATCTGTACCAGCGCAACCAGTACTCCCAAGAGTAAAACAATAATAGTACCAATATTGCCTAATAATTTTACCAAAGCGTAGGCCAAACTTCCTCCAATGTAACCTCCACCTAAACCCTTGGATCCGGCTTCCAAAGCATTAAGACCACCTGGAATGTTAAAAATGCTTATTCCTATGAGAATTACCAGAGCCAGTAAAGTTATACCCCACATGCGGCCGGACCAGTATTTCTTTAAAACCCCAATATGTATAGACCACAACAACAGGTAGAAGGCAACAATAACAGCACCGTCCCCCAATAGCATTTTCAGGCCTTGCATGATGCCGGCACCAATCAGGCCAATGAATTGTTCATTTCCGACAAACCCTTGAAAGCGGCTTACACAAATATAAGTAAAGACAGACAGCATAAATAGAACAATTGATATAATCTCCGCCTTCAAAACGTTAAGCTTTTCTGTTTGCTTTGAGGTGCGAGCATCCTTTTCCGTTCCAGCGGATGAAGACTTATTCACTTTCTTTTTAGAGCTGGTACGATTTTTACCAGCATTCTTTTTAGCTCCCATCTATTTTACCTTTCATTTGCTATTCTGGCAGTCAATTACAGTCCATATATATTTCGCTAGATTGATTACGTTATCCTGCCCTGTACTTAATCTAACTCAAGATAATTAGAGTGCCGGATTACACTTAAAAAACAAAATAATATCCCAGGGTCAGTAAGGCCACTGCCCAACAATAATAGGAAAATACCGATAATCTTCCATGCCGTACCAGACGCATTACAATCTTAATGGCCAGATAACCGAACAATGCAGCAACCAGTGTACCTACTGTATAAGGAATAAAATTCTGAGCCCAGGCACTACTGTTTACACCGCTTAATTCAAAAACTCCGGCTCCCAGTATTACCGGTATAGAAAGCAGAAATGAAAAACGGGCTGCCAGTTCTCGCTCCATTCCAACAAAAAGACCAGCTGCTATTGTGGAACCGGACCTTGATATTCCCGGAACTATAGCTAAAGCTTGTAACAAACCTATGATAAGGGCATCCTTATAACTGGTATTAGGTATATCCTTAAGCCCTATCATTTCCCGGGACCATTTCTCCGAAAGCCGCAAGACAAACCCGGTAAATATCAACCCTAATCCTACTACCAGTAGCGACTCAAAGGCTTTTTCGATTACCGGCGCCACCAGATACCCGGCTATGGCAGCAGGAATACAGCCAACTACTATTAAGTAAGTCAGGCGGGTGAAAGGCCTTTTTAATATTGCGATAATATCATCCCAGAAGGCTACAAAAACAGCCAGAAGAGTACCCATATGAAGCATTACGTCAAAAGTTAAAGGAGCCTCCTGTACACCCAGAATGTGTTGGAAAATAACTAAATGACCAGAACTGCTTACTGGTAAAAACTCAGTAAGACCTTGGACTATACCTAACCATATAGAATGAAATAGTTCCAAATTCTCATCTCCCCCAAAAGTACTTTATAAATTATAGCACAGTGCCAGTAAAACATGCCTCTATATAATAAATCCGGGGCCTGGCCCCGGACTTATTATATGCTCGGTTTTAGTTGTATTATGCTACCTGGTTGATACTGCTGATTCATATAGTCCATGGGGTCGGTGCTGTCCAGACTCAATACTCTAACCTGGTCAACCTCCAGGCACTCGGCATTTATATGTCCGCCGGAAGATAGTTTTATTCTTATCCTGGGGAGGGGTTCGTTCTGACTCTGATTAAGGGCTTCCCAAGGGTCAGGAATATAAATTATCACTGTACCAGGCCTCCCCCATCCATATCCTTTAATTCATGAATCTTTTGTACTGCATCCTTCAGGCCCCCAACGGCATCAATCAAGCCAAAATCGACAGCATCCTTACCTACCAGCACGGTGCCAATATCCCGGGCCAGGTCTCCGGTTCTAAACATTAACTCCCGAAACTTCTGTTCCGTAATTCGGGAATGTTCAACCACGAACCTAACTACCCGGTCTTGCATCTTATCGAGGTATTCGTAAGTCTGAGGAACGCCGATTACTAACCCAGTCAAACGTATGGGGTGAATCGTCATAGTCGCCGAAGGGGCAATGAAAGAATAATCGGTGCTTACGGCTATACTGGAACCTATGGAATGTCCCCCACCCAGTACTATAGATACAGTAGGTTTGGATAAGCTGGAAATCATTTCAGCCAGTGCCAAACCTGCTTCAACATCGCCTCCAATGGTATTTAACACTACCAGCAATCCCTTTATCTGCGGGTTTTCTTCTACCGCCAGTAGCTGCGGTATGATATGTTCATATTTAGTAGTTTTGTTCTGAGGTGGCAGGACCACGTGACCTTCTACCTGTCCCGCTATAGTGAGGCAATGAATGTCACTTTTAAAAGAAGGTATTTCTAACTGACCCATTTCCTTTATATTATCTAACTTCTGCTCCTGGGTGGGCTCCTCTCTGGTTATTTCTCCATTATCATCAGGTGTTATATCTGTCATTAATTATACTGCTCCCTTCCTAAACCTATTTATCATTAGAATTACCCAAAACCGGAGCAAATACGCAAACAAAAAGGCAAAAAGGTGCCAGGCACTTAAGTTGTTAAGTTATTGAATAACTTAACAACTTAAGTGCCTGGCACCATTAATTATTACAGAATGCGATATAATTAATTTATTCGGGAGAGCTTTTACCCCAGAAGGGAAACTTCAATCCTATAAAACACTAGTACATAGAGGCGATTTTTATGACACAGTTTTTTCAGTTTACTAACTTATGCCGCCATTTCGAACAAAATGGACGGTATATTATGGAGTCTGGAAGCGTAGAACCAGGGCATATTCTAGCTATAAGAGGGCCATCTGGTGCGGGAAAATCAACCTTATTAAAAATGTTGGCCAGATTGATAATACCTGAGAGTGGCGAAATAATATTCCGCGGGCAGTCATGGCAAACCATCTCTCCTATGGCATGGAGGACCAGGGTGCATTATGTTGCCCAGAAACCAGTTATGTTTCCAGGAACCCTGGAAGAAAATTTCCGCATGCCATTTAAGGTGAGTAGCATATTAAATGGTAAGGGTTTTTCAAGGGAAAACATGCTGCAGTATATGGCAGCAACTGATCTGCCCTTAAGTATGTTATCCCAGGAGGCGGGAACTCTCTCGGGCGGGGAAGCAGCCCGGGCTGCGTTAATACGGGCGTTACTAGTAGAACCTGAGATTCTGCTGCTTGACGAACCTACTGCTTATCTTGACGGCGATAACCGGGCTGCAGTTATCGATTTATTAAATCAATGGGTATTTACTCAGGAAAGAGCCATTATAGTTGTTTCTCATAAAGATGAGGATATTAGTGAACTGGATAATGTTTCTATTCTAACTGTGGCAGTAGGAAAGGCAAGGGAATAAGGGATGAGCAATTATACCTATATACCAATATCTAATTTACAGCTGGTATTCAGCGTATCTTTAGTCCTGATTACTGGACTAATCTCTGCTTTATTAAAATTAGGCTTACTTAAATCGCTAATATGGGGAACCATAAGAGCTTTTGTACAGCTAACTCTTATCGGTTATGTCCTTACTTATATATTTGCCTTAAATAATTTAATAATTATCGCGACGGTAATCTTATTTATGTGTTTTGTAGCCAGTCGGGAAGCAACCAGGCGGGTAAAAAATTTCCCGCATCAGAGTGGTAAACAAAGGTGCTGGCACTCAGGGATAAGAACGATAATATACCACTCTGATGCGGGAAATTTTTTACCCGCCTGGTTGCTTCCCGACTGGTAATTTTATTTATGTGTTTTG
>DUMX01000146.1 GCA_012839665.1 Gelria sp. | reverse complement strand
TTTAAAGGATAGCGAAGGCTTTAGCCTAGACGGGTACACGGCAGCCTCCGGTGGGAAGTGTAGGGAACGGCACAGGGGCCGTTCCCTACATTATTTTAACTTTGTTAAAAAGGGAGAATACCCACCATTTGACAAAAAGATTTGGCAGAAGTCGTACATGTTCATTAGTCAAACAATCCCGGCTGCCAGACTGGGCTTTTTTCGGGACTTACGGTTTGGGAAGGGGAAGGAGAAGTCGGGCTGGCTTGTACCTCTACGGCTTCACTGTGCCACCGGGCCAACCTTTTTAAAGCATCAAGCTGTTCGCGTTGCCCGGCTTTAGCCTTGCGGAGTGCCCGTTTAAGGGCGGTATAGGATTGTTCAATATCCGCTTCATTAACCGGAAAAGGAAAGCCGTCTTTGCCTCCGTGGGCAAAAGAATAGCGTACCGGATCGCTAAAACTGGGCCGGGCTCCATAGGCGACTTCGGCAACCAGACAAAGTGCTCGCAGGGTGCCGGCACCTACTCCAGATACATTAAGTAGAGCTTCAAAATCTTGCGGATGCTTATCATAAGCGGCATACAAGGCTTTGTTAAGATAGCCTGTTCGAGGTATGGGGTGGCAGGTCGGTAAAGTCAGGGAAGATTCCCGCAAACGTTTTATCTCCGCCAGGAGCCGATCGGGGTTTTCCTGTACCAAATGAGTGCTAATCTCGCGGATCTTTTCATTTTCGCTGGCCACCAGATTTAAGGTTTCTGCCGTAAAGTCACAACAAATAGCAGCCTGGGGCTCTACTGTAAACGATTCCACAGCATCGCCCAACCAATGGTAACGCCGCGCTTGCCGTAAGTCTTCATTCATCCCCTGTTGAATAACCGCCCAGTGACCATCTTTGGTAAAGACAAAGCAATGATGATAAATATTGTAGCCGTCCTGCACTGTCGCACTATCTACCTTGGCTGACATTTTACTGGCATAAACAAGATCTTCGGCTGAACAGCTCAATCCATGGCGATCGGCATGATTCATAATTTCTAAAGGGGTTTGCCGGGCAGTACGCCCTTTCCCTCCCGCTACAAAAAGTCCGGCCTGAGGCCCTACCTCTGCCAGGCCCTCTTTTAAGGCGCCGCAGACCGTGGTAGTGACTCCGGAGGAGTGCCAGTCAAAACCTACTACACAGCCCAAAGCCTGAAACCAGTATGGATGGGAGAGTCGGCGCAGGACTTCATCCGGTCCATCTTCTTCCAAAATTACTTCAACAATAGCTCGGCTCAAGGCTTTCATGTGGGTAAAAAGCCAGGCAGGACACTTGCCCCCGTGCAGGGGGAGGTTTGCTGTACCGGTTCGCATGATTTATAGTCCTTTCATTCAGGATAATTATATTATAGCAGAAACAGGAACAAAGGTTCTATTATTCTTGTTTATTGACCGCCCAGTTCTTCATAAAAACGGCGGCTGGGGTTTTCCGCCAGAGCCTAGACCATCATGGTATTCCAGTTTCTCTGCCGAAAAACCTGACTGACCCTGTATACCAGGTAACGCCCTATGCCCTGGCTCTGAAAAGCTGGTGCTACGTGCAGGTTGTAGATTTCACCCGTATACTTTAAGTCTTGACGGTGGTTTTTTCCGGCCATGATAAAAGCCATCATTTCCCCGCTTTTGCTTTCCACAACCAAAGCTACTGCCTGGTTTTCCTCCCAATGGGCAAAGAAATCTTCGATCTCCGCTTGTTTTTGGGAACAAGAGAGTTCCTCCATCAACTGCCAGGGAAGAAATTTTCCATAACTGTCACGCCAGGTGGTGACATTAATCCTGGCCATGGCTGGGGCATCGCCTGGTTGGGCCTCTCTTATCACAATCTGCTCCCCGAGTAAGGGCACGGTTTTATTATCGTCTGGTAAGTGACTGTTTAAAGCCTTTTCCAGTACCTCTATATTACTATCCCTAAAGGGCATCATTTTCGGAATGTTCATCGCTAATCACCCCTTCGGGAGCGTTTTTTCTCGGATTAAATAATTGTCTTATTAAACATTGATAATATCACCTCATAGCGTCTTACGACATGGAATAAAATTGATATTGTTTTTCTTTATGATGAATACTATTAAATAATAAATGGCAAATATCAATATGCCGGTTACTGTACCCATTAGAAAATTCTGTGTGATATTTTGCACATATTTAGCACTGAAAGAAGCCAAGATGAATGCTAGTATTAATAATAGTAAACGTTTTTTGTTTTTAATTTTTAATAGTCTACACAAAATGCATGATAAAAGTAGGGCTGCAATCAAAACAATTATATATATAATGTTCAAATAACTCATCTCCCGCAACTTTCTGTTTTTAAGAATACGACTGGTAGTACCCCAGTCGTATTCTCTTTTGTTGACTAAAAGCCGTATGATGTACAAAGATTATCGCAGTCTTTGTATTTATTAAATTGGTGACATACAGCCCACCAGATAGCCCCACAAATTAGATCACATAGAAAGAAACAAATCTTGCCAATCTCGTAAAGATACTGGTCGTCTGTTGTTGATCCGAAAAGCTAAAGCCAAGCTTGCCATATCTGGTCTGTTCCGGGTTAACGTTATTGTTGTTGTAGTTCGTTTTATCTAACATAAGCTTTTCTTTTAGATCGTTAATATTCGATATATTCATATCTGCAGATTCTTTGTCCCTTCCATAAGGTATTCCAATTTCTTTTCCATCCCGAACAGTAATAAAATTCTTTTGTAATGGAGAAGCCACGATTTTGCAGTCAGTTTGTTCAAGGTCATTCTCTTGAAGAACAATATTTGCCATTTTACATAAATGTCCACCCAAAGCAACTATTCTCCAATCACCATCAACGAGCGTAACCTCCAGATCAGTAATAATTTTACCATCGGCCATAACAGGCATAAAAAAAAGCGGACGTTCCTCGATCTGTTCGATTATTAGTTGGTCAGGCGAGTATGACTGAGGGTCTATTTGGTATACCTTCCATATTTGTTCTCCTAGATAAGCTTTTTTCCCCTGTGATTCATTTTCAAATCCAAGCGATTCCCAACTTTCCACACATAAATAACTCCAACCTTGCTCGAATGTATCATTGGCAACAATAAATGCCTGTTGCTGTGGTGATACTGCATAGACACCGCCAGCAGTAATTGAAAAAAGTAATAATGCGACTAACGTATATATGGATATTTTTTTCATCGGTCAATCCCTCCAACCCTCTCTTGTAGAAACATCTCCATTACTGCACAAAGGTTCTGGTTTTTCGATTTTCTAAAATCTGTTCCATTTCTTCTAGGGTCATATCCAGATACTTATATACTGTGGTTCGAGATAGGTCTAGACGTCGGGATATCTGGCTTACGTTAAAATGCATTTTCTTTAAATCTTGGATTTCTAAATACATATTCCACCCTTCTGCTACGTTCATTTTCTTCCTCCTCTGCTACGATAAAAGCTGTTTTATTTCCAGCTCTATCATAGCAAATTTGGAGTATTGTGGTAAATACTGTTCATTCTTATTTGTTGTTTTCTGTCCATTTTAGTTTAGCGGTTACAATAACTTTGGAGTTCCTGCTCTCGACTCGTTATGGAACTAACGCTAGGTATTGCCTTTAAACGCTTTGCGTACACCGGCAATAGCTTCGATTTTGTTACTAATGGAAGCCGGTGCTTTTACCAGCACAGAGGGTACGGTTGTTGCGTTGAATAGCTAATTCTGCTTAACCACATTCCCTGTCCAATCAGACAAATCATTGGAATGGTTATTGATAAAAGAAGAATCCAGTGAAATGGCAAAAAAACGATACAACAGAATAAGAACTCAATAGTGACAGCTGCAATGGCACTTATCGTCAAGGGAACCTGCTCCATAATCGGGCTGTTAACCGGCTTTTTGGAACCGTTATATCCAAAACAGGCTATCGCGAGAGATATAATAATGGCTGCCAAAACCAGCAAAAAAACTAGTCCCACTCTTTGCAGAATTACCAAAAAGCTTAACTGAATCGCCCATCCCAATAATATTGCGGTTAATATGCCAAATACCGTCAAGGGGAGATAGGCAGCAATTTTGGCGGCAATCAATTGGGCGGGTTTGAACCCACCAAGCCAATAGAAAGATTTTTGCTCACCTTCATTCTGCCAGGCGGTCGCTGGCATCTCTCCAACCACTTATCATACTAAGTTTATCGGTAGGTCTAGTTGTTTTGGGATTCTACTAT
>DUMX01000378.1 GCA_012839665.1 Gelria sp. | reverse complement strand
TTCATCTGCGTCCATCAGCGTGTATCTGCGGTTTCAGATCGTATCATTCCTCCAGGGAAGCAAAGTAATCTCTGACCACATCCTTCATACCCGTAGGGATAAGACTACGGTCCAGGGACTCCCGGGCAGTACGGCTATACTCACCCACCACCTCCTGGTAAGGACGCAGGGTACCCGGCATTATATCAGGATTGGGAGTATCCACGGTCTGCTGCGGCCCTTCCCCGGCCTGGCCCTGTACATAAGAAGCCTCTCCGGCGTGACCCAGCCGCTCGGGATCGAAGATTCTCTCATACTCTCCCACCCTTATCTGGGGAGGGGCACTACCACCTGATGTATTATCACCCGACGCCTGGGAGCCAGAGCCATCACCACTGCCGCTGCCCAATCCGGCACCTGATCCGCCCCCGGAACCCGTACCGGTTCCAGTTCCCATACCACTGCCACTGCCACCGCCTGTACCTCCCGCTCCTGATCCAGTACCGCCATTACCAGGAGTACTGGCACCTCCACCCTGACCGGCCCCGCCTGCCGCCACCTGACCGGCCCCACCACTTTGTGCCGCAGCCAGAATACCCGCCCGCGCCTCCTGTAAGGCCAGCAAACTCTGGCCGATGTCCCGACTGGCGGCTGCCTGAGCGGCCATCTGCCCCATCAGTGAACCCAGAGAAGCCAACTGGCTTCCCGCAGAAGTCATTCAGGTACCTCCCACTCCGCACCCCGCCTGGTTCAGGGCCGCCGCCAAACGCGGACTGGCCACCTGCTCTGCCGCCTCCTGCAGGCTGTCGGCCAGGGCCTGGCGTTCAGACGGCGACATCGTAGTCAGCTCCTGACCCAGTTCCTCGGCTTCCTTTTCAATAGCGGGTCCATCACCGGACGCCAATTTCTCCGCCAAACCCCTGGCTTTTTCCTGTTCCGACAGGCGGGCTGCCAGCTGTTCCAGATCTTCCGCCCCGGCTCCGGATTGCTTGCTATCTGCCAGACTGGTCAACTGCTCCTCAGCCCGACCCAACGCTGATAGGGCTTCACGCTCCTCGGTAGCTGCCTGCAGAGCCTGCTGCAGTTCTTGCAGAGTTTCCACCGCTTCCGTCCTCTTTTCCGCCAGAACCGCCTGATTCTTTTTCTCCAGCTCCTTTTTAATCTCTTCCACCTGCTGCTCCTGCCGCGCAATCTCCTGCCTCACCGCTTTTATTCTTTCTACTTCTGACTGCATCGGATTGGGTAAAACCAGAGCCAGCACCGCCACCAGCGCCGCTGCCGCCAGTACCTGCCCCTCTCGGCGGGGAAAACGCCAGGGAAAATGTTTTTCAATATCAAACAGCCGCAGGTGATAAAGAGCATCCCGTCTCTGGCGAGAGGTCATTTCCGTCTGCATCCCGGACATCTCCAGGGCAGTGGTTACCCGCTCCTTAAGCTCGGCCCCATCTACCTGACAGGCAGCTTCCCATATACCAGGACAGGTGATCACACCAATAACCAGGGCCAGTAGAACCGCTCCGGTACCTGCTCCCAAGCACCAGTACCCCACATCCGGCCAGGGCCATACATACGATACGACCAGAAACAGCGCAGACAAGACTGCGCCTGCCGCCAGACCCCGTGAGACCCAGCACCAGAAATGCTGTGCCCGCAGTC
>DUMX01000145.1 GCA_012839665.1 Gelria sp. | reverse complement strand
GAAACTAGTCAGGGGACAGACCATTTTTTTACTAATCTTAGACCCGGAGTATACCGGGTAGAAGCCTGCCTTAAAGATAAATTCCGCTACCGTCCCTGGATATACAGCAATCCCATTTGGATAGAACGGGGTTAGACACTGAAGGACATGCCCACAGGGCACACAGATGTAGCGCTAACGCGCTACCATTAAGGGAGCTGACTTTTTTAACGCAGATTTTCTTTCATAGTATTCAGTGTCTAAAAAATACTCTTACCATAATTCCTACTACCCATGACCCGGGGTTCAGGTTTTGTCCGGGAATAAATAAATTAGAAGTCATGCAAAATATAGGACGGTTGATTCATTTTATCCAGGGGGATAATAATCATTATATTGATAAAACCCGCGATTATCAGCGGTTACGGGCGAATTATAATTACTCAATTGCAAAAAATAGACTAAGTTACAATTTTCACAAAGAAGGATATTTACAAGAAAAGGTAGAATAAAGTGGTGTGAAGTGGGGAGAAGTGGAGCGCTATCCCAAATTTTATTTGACAGGGTGAAGAAAGATGTTCCTGGGTGAATACCAACATTCCCTGGATGCAAAAGGAAGAATAACCATTCCTGCCCGGTTTCGTGAAGAACTGGGCGAGAAGTTTGTTGCTACCAAGGGGCTGGACAACTGCATTTTTCTCTATCCTATGGAAGAGTGGAAAACCATTGAAAAGAAACTGCGTTCTTTACCTTTTACCCGTGCAGATGTGCGCTCGTTTGCCCGCTTTTTCTTTTCCGGTGCTGCGGAAATGGAAATAGACCGCCAGGGGCGTACACTTGTCCCGGTAAACCTGAGGGAATATGCCGATATTGATAAAGACTCGATTATAATTGGCGTTGGTAGCAGAATTGAGATTTGGTCCGCTGCTAATTGGGGAAAATATAATCAGGAGGCGGAATCATCCTATGAGGAGATAGCGGAAAGTATGGTTGACCTGGGTATTTAGGAGGAATCTTGTTTTGCACCAGCCAGTCTTGTTGCAGGAAACTATAGAGTATTTATTGACTGACCCCAATGGTGTATATGTTGATTGTACTCTGGGCGGGGGAGGCCATTTAAGCCACCTGCTTCAATTTACAGGTAATAACGTCCATATAATAGCTATTGATCGCGATAAAGAGGCTCTGGAAGCAAGTAGGGAAAAGTTAAATTTTCCGAAAATTACATTTATTCACGCGGATTTTCGCAATTTATCTCGAATATTAAATGGATTAAATATTAGTAAGGTTAATGGAATTATGCTTGATTTGGGTGTTTCTTCTATGCAACTGGATATGGCCAGTCGCGGGTTTAGTTATCATAAGGATGCTGAGCTGGATATGAGAATGGATCAGGAACAGGAGCTAGACGCTTCCGAAATAGTTAATAATTACAGTGAAGAAGAGATTGCCCGCATACTATTTGATTATGGTGAAGAAAGATATGCCCGGAATATTGCCCGTGCTATAGTAAAATACCGCCAGGAAAAAGTAATTTCTTCTACTTTAGAGTTGGTGGATATTATAAAATCTTCAGTCCCTGCTCGCTATAAGCGAGGAAAACATCCGGCCCGCCGTACTTTCCAGGCGTTAAGGATAGCGGTTAATAGTGAACTGGAAGCTGTGCAGGAAGTGTTACCCCAGGCAACTCAATATTTAGTTACAGGGGGAAGGATATGTGTAATTACCTTTCATTCACTGGAAGACCGTATAGTTAAAAAATTCATGCAAGAACAGGCCCGGGACTGTATTTGTCCACCCGATTTTCCGGTATGTATATGTGGGCATAAGGCTCGTTTAAAAATACTTACCAGGAAACCTGTGCTACCAGGTGAGAACGAATGCAACCAAAACCCGAGGGCACGGAGCGCCAAACTCCGGGTAGCAGAAAGAATATAGTTCTAAAATTAGGGGAGGAAGAATAGTATGGTACAAGCGAGTCACGCTCGCCAGGTTGAGTTTCAATATTCACATGCCCATGATCAAACCCAGCCTGTACGCAAAATTAAAAGAGTTTATAAGAAAACCAACTCCCATAAAACAACTTTATTAAAAATTGGTTTAGCTACATTTGTTTATGCAATTCTAGTTGTTTATCTGTGTATAAAGGTATCAACTATGGGTTATGAGATAGTCCGACTGGAAAAAGATATAGATAAACTGCATGCGGCTAATTACATGTTGGAATTTAAAATTGCGGAACAGATTTCACTGGATAAAGTAGAAATGATAGCTACCACACAATTGGGAATGTGTAAACCGGATACAAACAAGTGTATTACGGTTGCAGCCCGGAAACCGGAACCGGTAAACCTGGCCAGTAAAACTACTGCTTCCGAGGTTAAAGCTGATAATAATACTAAAATAGGAGAAAAAACACTGCATAAATTATATTCAAACTTAATGCTGCTGGCTGAAAAAAAATAATCTTTAGAAAAACGAGGTGCATTATATGCAAACTACAAGTTTGCTGGTAAGAAAGCGTATAGCAGCGCTTTTTTTCTTATTTACACTGGGAATTTTTTTGCTCGGTGGTAGAGTGTTTTGGGTGCAGTTCGTCCGGGGAGCAGAGCTTTCGGAAAAAGCTGAGCAAAATCGTATGCGCGATGAGCCAGTGGCCTCCAAGCGGGGTATTATTTATGACCGTAACGGTAATGAATTGGCTATATCAGTTAGTGTCGATTCAGTAAGTGCTTCTCCAGCTGATATCATAGCTTCTAAGAAGGAAAAGGAAATTGCTCATAAACTAGCAGCTTGCCTGGATATGGATGAAGAAAAAGTTCTTAAAACAATAACTAAAAGAACTCTATTTGTTTGGGTCAAGCGCCAGATTAAACCAGAGCAGGCGCAAAAAATAAGGGAAATGGATTTACCCGGAATCAGGCTTACCGAGGAAAGTCATCGTCAATATCCCAATGGTATATTCTTAAGCCATGTGCTGGGAATATCCGGGATTGATAATACGGGACTGGAAGGTATCGATAACTATTACGATGAACTGGTTGGGGGTAGCAAAGGCCACATTGTTATCGAAAAGGATGCTGTTAACCGTAACATACCGGAGGCTACCCACAAATATATCAGTCCCGTTGATGGTGCCAATCTTATTTTAACTATTGACGAGACTATCCAGTACATTGTCGAAAGGGAACTTGAAAAAGTCTTTAAAGAACGAGGGGCCAAAGGGGCAGCAGCAATCGTTATGGACCCTGCTACTGGAGAAATACTGGCTCTGGCCTCGCGCCCTACTTTTGACCCTAATGATTATGGAAAATACCCGAAATCTAACCGCCGGAATTTTGCTATTAATGATACTTTTGAACCCGGATCTACATTGAAAATAATTACTGCTGCTATGGCTATGGAAGAAAAAATTGTTGATACGCAAAGCCGTTTTTTCTGCCCCGGCCATATTAAAGTAGGCAAAGAAACTATTCGTTGTGCCAATGGCAGGGCCCATGGCAGTCAGACCTTTTCTCAGATAGTGGAAAACTCCTGTAACGTTGGTTTTGTACAGGTAGGACTGGATTTAGGAATGGAAAAATACTATCACTATATAAATGCCTTCGGGTTTGGTAAGCCTACTGGTATTGACCTTCCTGGTGAAGCTGACGGGATACTGGTACCTAAATCCCGGGCAAAACAAATTGACCTGGCTACTATGGCTTTTGGGCAGGCTAATGCTGTTACTAGTATACAGTTAACAACGGCAGTAGCTGCAGTTGCTAATGATGGTAAACTAATGAAACCCCATTTGGTTAAGCAGATTATTGATAATAACGGTAAAGTAGTTAAAAAGTTTGAACCGGTGGTAGTGCGCCGGGTAATATCGGAAGAAACCGCCCGTCAACTATGTTTAATTTTGGAAGATGAAGTTACTGTTGGTACGGGAAGAAATGCCTATATAGATGGTTTCCGGGTGGCTGGGAAAACAGGTACGGCTCAGAAGAGCAAGCCCGGTGGTGGCTATCTAACTAATGAAGTTATTGCCTCATTTGTCGGTTTTGCCCCTGCGGTTAATCCACGTTTGGTATGTATGGTAGTAGTTGATGCACCGCAGGGATACCCCCATTATGGGGGTTGGGTGGCGGCCCCAGCATTTAAAAACATTATGCAGGATGCTCTCCACTATCTGGAAGAGCCCATGCATAAATTCCAAGAGAATGACAAAACGTTAGAAAAGGTGGAACATGTACTGGTTCCTGATGTGGTAAATTTACCTCTAACCGAGGCGACCTCATTATTAAATGCCCGGGGTTTAAAGGTAAAAGTTAGTGGTAGTGGGAATATCGTATGGCAGCAAACACCCCAACCCAGGACTAAATTACAACCAGGAGCAGAGGTAATAGTGTCTTTATCTCCTTTTGACCAGGGTGATGAAGATGGTGAGGTAACTATACCTGATTTACAGGGTAAATCTATGCTGGAAGTAGCCAGGATTCTCTCTGACCTGGGTCTTCACCTTATCCCGGATGGATATGGCCTGGCCTATGAACAGTCACCTGCTGCTGGAAAAGTTGTAAGCCGAGGTTCGAGCATTAAAGTAAAGTTTCAACCGGTAGGAGAGTAAACTAATTAAGGTGTGTGGGGGTAATCATGTGGAAGGGAGGTAAGAGGAATGCGATTAAATGAGTTGTTAGAAGGAATTGATTATACTATTATTGCGGGGAGCTCTGATATTGATATAAAAGGTATAGCCTATGATTCGCGCCAGGTTAAGCCAGGATATTTATTTGTCTGTATCAGTGGTCTTAAAACTGATGGACATCTCTATGTAGAAGAGGCTTTAAAAAACGGCGCCGGGGCTATCCTGGTAGAGAAAAATATTGACCAAATTAATACTGCTACCGTAATAATAACTTCAAACAACCGGAAAGCTCTAGCCCTGATGGCCTCCAATTTGTATGGTCGACCTTCGCATAATATGAGAGTAATAGGGGTTACTGGAACTAATGGCAAAACTACTACTACTCATTTAATAAAAGCTATTTTGGAAGAAGCAGGTATGAAAACAGGGCTGATGGGGACATTATATGCCCGGGTAGATGATAAAACTATGGATTTCAGTCATACCACTCCGGAGGCTCCTGAAGTGGAGCGTTTTATGGAAACTTGTCGCCAAAGTCAGGCTCAATATGTAGTTATGGAAGTATCGTCTCATGCTCTGGATTTATGCCGAGTAGATCACATAGATTTTAACATTGCAATATTTACCAACCTTACTCAGGACCACCTGGATTATCATTATAATATGGAGGAATACCAGGCAGCGAAGCTTAAACTGTTCGATATGATATCTTCCGGGAATAATAATTTTACGGTGGTTAATACAGACGATACTTATGCCCGGGACTTCATCCAGGCCGCAAACGTGCCAGTAACTACTTATGGATTAAGCGATAATAGCGATATTAAGGCTGAAAATGTAAAAATTGACCTTAAGGGCAGTAAGTTTGCTCTTTCTTTTGAAGGTACAATTAATTTAATATTAATATTTAT
>DUMX01000144.1 GCA_012839665.1 Gelria sp. | reverse complement strand
CGGGGTTGAAATGGAGGCTATTACTGGTGCTGCCATTGCGGCCATTACCATATATGATATGACAAAAGCTGTGGATCGCTGGATGGCGATAAAAGAGATAAAGCTTATTGAGAAATGGGGGTCCACAGCTTTTGTCATATCATATATGGTAATGGCCGCAATGGCAGCACCAGTAATAGCCTCCATTTCAACCCCGGTCTTGCCGGTAGTTTTGACTATAGAAGTTATAATAATACAGGAATTGTCATCATCTATTTCAAAACTCAGGTCTACCGAGGTTAACATCAAAGGGTGACACATTGGTACCAGACTGGAGGTTTGCTTGGCTCCCATAATACCTGCTACCTGGGCTACCCCTAATACATCACCCTTTTTGATACCCCCACTCTTAATCAAGGCCAATGTTTCGGGTTGCATGGAGATTACTGCACGAGCAACAGCCACTCGTTCACTATCATCTTTATCGCTGACATCAACCATGCGGGCCCTTCCCTGTTCATTAACATGGGTAAAATCCATATTAGCCTCCTATTTGATACATTTTGCGCTGATTTTCATTTCCCCATCCCTTATTCATATGATGACGAGCAGGTTTCATATCCACTGTCTGAATAAACAGCTGTCTTAATTCTTCATCGCTGGCCCCAGCTCTTAAGGCCTCTTTCAAGTCAATTTCTCTTTTGTCATAGAGACAACCCCTGAGTTTACCATCGGCAGTCATACGGATGCGATTACATAATCCGCAGAAATGGTTGCTCATAGGAGTAATAAACCCTATGGAGCCCTGCCCCCCTACCAGGTTATAATACTGTGCCGGGCCGTTACCTTTTATAATCCGCCCTGTTTCCAGTTTATATTCAGATTCAATCTGCTTCTTTACTTCGTCTACGCTAATCATACGCTGCTCTTTCCAAAAATGTAGGTCACCTATAGGCATAAATTCAATAAATCTTATATGCAGGGGATATTCGTAAGCCAGACGAGCAAAATCCATAACTTCGGTATCATTAAAACCCCGGATTATTACAGTGTTTATCTTTACTGGATGCATGTCCATCTCCAGGGCAGTATAAATTGCTTTTAATGCATCCTTTAACTCACCTCGGCGGGTTATAAACCGATACCTCTCTTCTGATAAAGTATCCAGACTAAAATTAATCCGGTTTAACCCGGCATCTTTTAATTCCCGGGCCATGGGAGAATAAAGAATACCATTGCTAGTAAGGGCTATATCATCTATTTCCGGTATCTCGGAAATATATTGCACCAGTTGTCCAATGTTCTTACGTACCAATGGTTCTCCACCAGTTAGCCTGACTTTGCGAATCCCTATGGTAGTTGATATCTTAATCAGACGGGCTAAATCTTCCAGGCTTAGAATGATATAATGCCCCAGATTTCCTACCCCTTCTTCGGGCATACAGTAACGGCAGCGTAAGTTACAGCGGTCAGTAACTGATACCCGTAAATAGTTAATATCTCTGTTATAATTATCCAGCATATCTCTCACTCTCCCCGGAACTCCCGGTATTTAACTGCTAGAAACAGCCCAGCGCACAGGCAACTATTTTTATTCCTGCCAAATCGCAAAGCTCACCCATATCGCCCAACGCAATATCAAGTTCTTCAGCAAATTTACGTGCATCGGGACAACTAATCCTACCTTCGGGATATAGTTCCTGTAATTTTGTCACCAATTCTTTCTTATCCGCCATAATCAAAACCTCCCCAAAAAAAACTAAACTCCCAGAAGGGAGTTTGCGTCAAAAGCTAATTAGCATACTCCTTTCCCATAGGAGGCATACAGGTTTCCCTCTATACCCTGTCGTTCAGCCACCATAGCAAAATCCTTAGGCAAACTGAATCGGAGTCGTCTGAGCTTATTATACAATATTCTACATCCTCGTTGCTACTACAATTGTTGTAATAATCTTTGCATATTGCAAATCCTTTCTATGGATATACTGAAAGGGGTAGGGTTGTGGTATTATCTAATTAGAAAATAGAATTTTAATGGACGTGGATTAACTGATTACATGCAACTTATCACGGATTAAAGGGGGTTTTGAGTAAATGAGCGCGGTACAGTGGATATTAGTAGCAGTAGTATGCGGTGCTATTGAGATTTTTACCCTGGGGTTATGGTTTCTATGGTTGGCTATAGCTGCTTTGATTGTAGCCGGCGCTATAAGTT
>DUMX01000143.1 GCA_012839665.1 Gelria sp. | reverse complement strand
GGAACGGCCCCTGTGCCGTTCCGTCGAAAGCTGCTGTGTGCCCGTCTAGGGTGAAGCCTCCGCTATCCTTTAAAAAATATAATAAAATTCAGTGTTTTTCATAGTTTTTCAGTGTCCTTCAGTGTCTAATCCCGTACTAATGAAAATAGCAGAGTCTACGCCCTGCTATCGTCAATTATTTTAAACCATATTTTTTCTTAAATCGGTCTACTCTCCCGGTGGTATCAACTACTTTGCCTTTGTCACCAGTGTAAAATGGGTGACACTTGGAGCAAATTTCTACTCTTATATTTTCCTTAGTAGACCCAACTTCAAATTCGTTGCCACAGGCGCATCTGGCAGTGGTAATAATATACTTGGGGTGTATTTCTGCTTTCAATTCTGTTTTCACCTCACTTCAAAAGGTTACTTTTGAATTAGTGTTAGATACATCTAATTATCAGGCTAAATATTAAACTTTCTTTAAAAACCGCAAAGAAAATTATATCAGGAAAGCTCTTAAAACACAAGATTTTTCATCCCGGTGCTTTGCCGCTTAGCTTTACTCCTTACTAATATGGGATTTATATAGCAGGGTTTTCCGTAAAAAAACGAAAATGGTAGATGATTTTACTGGGCCAGAGTTGCAGGGCGTTAGACTCGCTGGCCCGGGGACCTCCGTTATGTATTACCAGTGGTACCCCACTCTTCAGGCGCTGGTCGGAAATAATACCTATATGCTCGAGGGGGTCACCAAAAACCACAATGTCACCTGGCTGCCATTGTTTCAGGTTTTCCACGTCCCCTGGTTTAACTTCGGTGGTAAACTCCTGTCCATAACGCTTAAAAAATACTTGCAGGTTTTTTACCCGGCGAAAATCAATATCCGGGTCAGGCTGTTTACCAGTAACCCCATAAGCTTCAGGGCAACTCTTTATATCTTCATCCAGCATGGCCTTAAAATCATACCCGGCAACCTCAAAGGCCCGCCAAATCACATCAGTACAGCAACCCTTATCCTCAGGTGGATAACCACCCGCATAATATGACGCATCATAAAGGGTACCGTGCTCCACTTCCCGGCGAGCACCTTGTACCAAGTCCAGAGCATCAGGAATATTATTACCATTCCGGTCTTCTGAACTTATTAGCAAAGGCACCTGGCAGGTAGGACCCAGGTCTAATTTATCTGTAATGATGGTTGGATCTAAGCGGTCACCATAGTGTTCTTGCAAGATAACCAGCAGCAAGACCAGGATAAATATACCGAAAAACAATTTCTTAGACCGTTTCATAAATAATTCCTAATCACGTTCCCTGGCGGCCAAAACCTTCGCCCCAATTTAATAGAATGAAGTTCACCGCCGCTGGCCCAGTTATCTCGCGTGTATTCATTAATCACCACTGTTACCCAATCAGGTTCAACTTCTAGAATCCGGGCAGTTTCTCGGGTCAAGACCGCCACCAGTTCCTGCTTCTTTTTCCGGCTGCGGCCGGCAACCATCTGAACGTTTAAAATTGGCATAGCTATTCTTCCTTTCCCCTATCATCTTCCTGATAACGATAAGTGAAAAAATGCTGCCCAAAGAAGCTGTCGTAATTAGTAAAAAGTTCGCCGGGTCTATCATTTTCTTCAATCTTTTGTTTAAAAACAAACATCTTGGCATCCAAATTATCCATCATATAAAGCATAAAAGCTTCTGGAAATAGTGGAATTACTGGTGAGCCAAATTCCAAACTGCCATGATGACTTAGAATCATATGTTTTAACATCCATTCCAGTTTAGCCGGGAACTCTATGTTTTCTGCCCGCATTTGGGCAATCTGGTTAGTAATAAGTTCACTACCCATAACAATGTGCCCTATTAGTCTGCCCTCAACCGTGTATTCTGGCACCACCTTGAACTCATACTCCTGCAACTTACCAATATCGTGTAAAAGGGCTCCGGTTATCAACAAATCACGGTTAATTTCCGGATAATTCCTGGCCACCTGAGCGCAGAGTTGAGCTACAGTGAGGGTATGTTCCAGAAGTCCACCGCTATAGTTATGGTGAATTTTCTTAGCTGCCGGAGCGCGAAAGAATGTGGCTTGGACCTCGGGAGTAAAAATGCACTTCAATAATTCCTGTAAATGAGGGTCAGCTACCGAATT
>DUMX01000142.1 GCA_012839665.1 Gelria sp. | reverse complement strand
CAGTGTCTAATCCCCGTCTATTCCATGAAGAACACTGAATTTTATTATATTTTTAAAAGGTAGCGAAGGCTAAAGCCTCCGATGGGAAGTGTAGGGAACGGCCCCTGTGCCGTTCCGTCATGTTGTCCCTACACTTCCCATCGGAGGCTTTAGCCTTCGCTACCTTTTAAAAATATAATAAAATTCAGTGTTCTTCATAAGAAATCAGTGTCCTTCAGTGTCTAATCCCCGTCTATTCCCGTATTAAACCGGCAAAATAACATTCAAGCTTATTCCCACCACAAACGAAGTTAGAAACCCCATTCCTAATACCTTCAATAACCCCCGGCCTCCAATTTCACGAACAATCATCACCGCAGCTGGTAAACAGGGCAATGATAGACTAATCATAGCAATAGCAATAGTAGCCTCCCTGGGTGTAAGAGTCATATGCAGCAAAATCAGGGGAGCCAAATAACGCTGAAAAATTGTCACTAATACTGCTACTAAAGCTTCTGCAGGTATTCCAAATAAAGCCCGGCTTATACCTTCCAAGGCATATAAATACCCTAATACTCCCGATTCAATCAGAGCCCGAACTGCTATACTCATAACTAATAACAGGGGTAAAACCTCGGTAAAAAACCCGGCAAACCGAATCTTGGTTTTGCTAAAGAGGTTATCCCAGGTGGGAATTCTTAATGGGGGTAATTCACAAACGAAAGCTTTCTCCTGCGGGGAAAAGCGGTTAAGAATAACTCCCAATAGTACCAGAGTAGTTAACATAGTTAGAACAATAACCAGTGGAGAAACATGAAAAGTAGCAATAACTGAAGTTAGTATGCCCAGTGTAGCCGCACAGGGAATAACTATACTCAGCATAGTTATGACAATAAAACGTTCCCGTTCCCGGGGTATCACTCTGCTGGCTACAACTGCCGGAGTCCGACAACCAAATCCCAAAGAAAGGGGTATAACCGCCTCTCCGGATAGTCCTACCAAACCTCCCAACCGGGCAAAAGCAACTGAATACCTGGGCAGCAAACCGCTATCTTCCAGGAGTGCCATAATTACTGAAACTATTAACATAGCTGGCATAACAATAGTAAACGGAATAAGCAAACCCTCCGGAACCGCCAGACTTAACACATCAGCTAATAAACCAGGTGGTAACAAAGCCTTAATTGATGCTGCAATATAATTATTAACTGGTTCCAGTAATAAAGTCAGGGGGCCTTCCGCCAGTTCAATAAACTTTAATAACACCACAAAACCTAAAAATCCTACTAGAAGCAAGATAACTACACCAGGGAAAGGTGCATCAATCAGGGCTTGCGTTTTTTCTAATCGCCTGTGACGCCGATCGTAAAGTTTTTTATCAACCGTATCCAGCACCTGCTCAGTAATAATCCTGGCCCTTTGTGAGCGCTCCATAATACTACCGGTACCATCACCTGAATTACAGCTACCACACAAACTGGCATTTTTACAGGTTACACAAGATTTTAGACCGGCTATCCCCACAACTCCTGAGATGATGTAATTATTAATGATGCCTCTTAACTCCCTTTGACCCTGACTGCTGTAAATCGAAGTTTCAATTACTGGACAACCTAGTAGGCCTGCCAGGCCCTGGCTATCAACCTTGAGTCCCAGAAGTTCGGCCTGGTCCACCTGATTAAGAGCCACTGCCACCGGGTAAGAAAGCTCCAGAAGCTCAAGGGTTAAAGCCAGATTTACTTCCAGGCGGCTGGCATCCACTACGTTAATAATAAGGTCAACCTTCTCCTCCTGAAGCAGCTTTATCACCTGTCCTGTAGCCTGGTCCGAAGTGTGAAGTGAATATACCCCCGGAGTATCATAAAAATCAATCTGGTGGCCTTCCCAATTTACCACTACTTTGCTAATTTCCATTGAAGTTCCGGCATAATTGGATACGATGTTTTCAGCACCGGTTAAACCATTAAAAATAGCACTTTTCCCTGTATTAGGTTGACCAATAAATACAACTTTCATATACTACCTCACTGTTAGATATTGAAAATCATTATCAGTTAATCTTTAAAATTTTTTTATTTACGGTTCCGACATGCAGGACAATAAGCGTAGAACTTGAGGTCATGGTCAATAACTTTAAATCCCTTACTTTCAATCCTCTGCTCCAGGTTATTTAGCAAGTCATCTTCCATTTCCGTAATGTTGCCGCAATCCAGACAAATAATATGATGATGCTGGTGCGTCCCTTCATCACAAAGCTCGTAACGATAACGTCCCTCATCAAACATAGACTTATACAGCACCTCAATACTGGCCAGTTTATCCAGGGTTCTATATACTGTAGCTATACCAATATTGGGCATTTTCTCCCGGGCTTTATATAGTACCTCCTCGGCACTGAGGTGCTCTCCCTGGTTATCTATCATAACTTCCAGAATCGCTGCCCGCTGTCCGGTCATTCTATAATTACTGTCTTCTAGTTTTTCTTTGATTTTTTGTTTCATAATCGGCTCCTTTTAAACCATGTTCCCCAGGATAAGATGATAAAACAATAGTCATGATGATAATGATTATCAATAGTATTTTAACCTTATCGGGACAAAAAGTAAATACAAATGCCGGGACTAACTCCCGGCATTTTTTATTGGGCTTCTTAGCGGAGATCTTTAATCTCGGCTTTTTCGTATAAATTGTTCAGATAATCCCCGAAAACTTTATCCTTTTTCTCTGTCTCCAGGTCAATTATAACCGAGTTTTTAACCTCTTCAAAAGATTTACTCCGAGCTTCTTTTTTCTCTCCCGCCTTAATAAGGTGATAGCCATGTTCAGTTTTTACCGGTTCCTTGGTTAATTCACCCGGCTGCAGTTTTAATGCGGCCTCTTTGAACTCAGGAACGAAATTATGACTTTCATTAACTACTCCCAGGTCACCACCCTGCTCTTTACTGGGACAGTTAGAATGCTGCCGGGCCAAATCAGCGAAATCGGCACCATTATTTAATTCAGCCAGAATATCCCGAGCTTCTTTTTCTGTCTCTACCAGTATATGAGCTATCTGGATACCGCCTTCTTCGCTATACTTGCTGATGTTTTCTTCATAGTATTTTTGCGCTTCTTCATCACTCACTTTAGTTTTAGCAGTCACTTTATCGTAAAGTTTCTGATAGAGCAGCTCAGTTTTTATTTGCTGGCGAAAATGCTTTTCCTCCAGACCTATTTCCTCCAAGAATTCCTTGTAGCCCGACCCCAAGTTTTTTTCAACTTCACTATCGCTTATCTTTATATTCTGCTCTTTAGCCTCTTGCCACAATATTTTTTGTATAACTATATTTTCAAATGTCTGCTTTTCTAACTTCTCTATAACTTCCTGGTCTTTTTTCTCATCTAATTCACCCATACCCAGAACCTGTTGTTCATAAGTCATTTTAAGAATCTTATAATGCTGGTCAAATTCAGCCTGATTTATCTTATCTCCATTTACCTCACCGATAATTTTAGCCGTATCCCCACCATCTGATTTGCATCCAACCAGTACCAACAAACCCGTTAGTAAAACTGCTACCCAGAAAATCTTCCTATTCATTAAAAATCTCCTTCCCCAATAATTCGCCTATTCTCTATTATACAATTCCCTGGGCCATCATAGCATCTGCCACCTTAGTAAAACCAGCAATATTGGCACCGGCTACCAGGTTACCTTCCATGCCGTATTCCCGAGCAGCTTTACTGGATTTGCGATAGATATCAGCCATAATGTCCTTTAGTTTGGCATCCACTTCCTCAAAACTCCAAGAATAACGCATACTGTTCTGCGACATTTCCAGACCGGAAACTGATACTCCCCCGGCATTAACTGCCTTGGCGGGGCCAAAAAGAACTTTATTTTTTAAGAAAAGCTCAACTGCTTCAGCACTACACGGCATATTTGCAGCTTCAGCTATGCAGGTACAGCCATTAGCAATTAGTTTCTTCGCATCTTCTTTTTTTAGTTCATTCTGAGTAGCTGTGGGTACTGCAATATCGCAAGGAACTTCCCAGGGTGACTTCCCTACCACCCATTTTAAACCGAACTCATCTGCATAATCTCGGGCAGGGCGCCGATGAACACACCATAAATCCATCAACAGCTCCAGTTTTTCTCCTTTTATCCCCTCGGGGTCATGAACATACCCAAACTCATCAGCTATAGTTACTACCCGAGCTCCCAGTTGATTAGCCTTTTCTATAAAATAGGTCCCTACATTACCATACCCGGAAATAGCAATAGTCTTTCCCTCAATCTTATCTCCTCTTGCTTTCAGCATTTCCTCAATAAAGTAAACCGTGCCATAACCGGTAGCCTCCGGACGTGCCAGACTTCCTCCCCAGCTTAAACCTTTACCTGTAAAAACACCCTCAAAGTTATTGACAATCCTCTTATACTGCCCAAAAAGATAACCTACTTCTCGTCTCCCCACTCCAATATCACCTGCTGGAACGTCCGTGTCTGCTCCAATATGGCGATAAAGTTCAGTCATAAAGCTCTGGCAAAAGCGCATTACTTCACCTTCTGATTTACCCCGAGGGTCAAAATCACTGCCACCTTTAGCCCCGCCCATGGGTAGACCGGTAAGGGAGTTTTTAAAAATCTGTTCGAAACCAAGAAACTTTATAATACCCAGATTAACTGAAGGATGAAAACGTATCCCGCCCTTATAAGGCCCTATAGCACTATTAAACTGCACCCTGAAGCCCCGGTTAACCTGGACCTTTCCCTGGTCATCAACCCAGGGGACCCGAAAGATTACCTGCCTTTCCGGCTCCACTATTCTTTCCAAAACCCCACCGGCGATATATTCCGGGTGTCTATCAATTACCGGCTGCAATGACTCCAACACCTCGTGTACCGCCTGGTGAAATTCAGGCTCCCCCGGATTACGCCGGACTACCCGCTCCATCAATTCGCTTACATTAGACATAATAATTGCTCCTCCTTTGAAACAGCCTTAAATTATATTTTGATTAATTCCATTATGTAAATACCTTTCAATTTAAAAAAGAGATTGCCGCTGCCCTTAAAGCTTAACAATCTCTTCATGGTTCAAATTGCTATTTTATTCAAAACCAGCCTCAACTGTGTCTTGAATAATTCCCATCAGGTCATTAAACATTTGGATAAAGGATCCTTCAGCATTAAAAAACTCGGCAATTACTTGGTTTTGATTAGCCCGGGCAAACATCTGGCTAAGTTCTAAGACAGCATCACTGTCCACCTCTTCCCCTAGCATTTGAACCCGGTTAAGTTCCATCTGCTGGTTGCGTATTTTTAAAATCTTTTTCTGGTATTCTGGATTTTGTTCTACTGCAGCTTTTGCTTCCACGTATCTTTTATATACTGTACTGTTGGTAATGGCGCGGGCCAGTTCATGAGCCTTGTCATAGGGACTAATTGCATCTGCCACTGTTAACACTTCCTTTATATAGTTATATAGTTTAGTTTCACCTTAAACTAGCAGTTAATAAGACTAACGTCAACCAACATTATTTACTTAATATTAAGTAATAATACCCCGAAATACCCCTACTAGAAAGATAGTATAAATCAAACCCCCGCCCATTAGAATAGGTGCACTAATATGTTTATGGATACGCAGTTGTACAAATATTATAAAAGCTGATAACAGAGCCAGAGTAGCCGATACCAGGGCACTGCTGGTAAGCTGCCAATCAGTTAAAAATATACCCAGAGCCGGAATTAAAGAACTCTGAAAAACCATAGCACCGGTAATATTACCCAGAGCCAAAGTATCTTTTTCCCGTGACACCCAGATAACACTGTTAAATTTCTCCGGTAGTTCCGTAGCTATGGGAGTAATAATAAGGGCCAGAACAAAGGCAGGAACACCATAGGTGTGGGCTACCACCTTTACCGATTCAACAAAAAGAGTAGCTCCTACTATCATAATGCCCAGAGCCACCATAACCTGAATAATAATCCATAACAAAGCGGCATGGCGGCGGTCAAAATAACAGGGGGGCATTTCCAAATCTGATTCCAAATCTCTTTCCTGGTTTAACATGAAGTACACATATATAACATAGGAAATGACCATAAGTATCGCAATGCCCACTTGCAATGAACGCAAAGCCGGGGGAATCATACCAGCCAAAATTGCTACCGCAAAAACAATCATGAAAAATAATAAATCTCGGGACATGGTAGAATAATCAGCCATTACTTTTAAGCCGCGAAGACGCCGGCGCCGAAAAATAACTACTGCCAGACCCGTTATAAACATAGCCAGGGTGGAAAGCATAAGTGGTGCACCCAATATAGCGCCAATACCTATGTCATGCCCCTCGGTACCCTGACCAAATACTATAGCAATAATTGGTATTATAGTTTCCGGTAAAGCAGTACCTACTGCTGCCAGTACACTTCCCACTGCCCCTTCAGACAGATTAAACTTCTTCCCCAGCCATTCTACTCCGTTAACAAAAAGTTCTGCTGCTAAAAGTATAATTCCTAGACTGACTAAAAGTATGGCAATACTCTTCATTTACCGTTCTCCTTAGGCTTGTATTATAAAGGCAGCATCTCCATCTGCCGCTGCTGCAGGCTGGCCCGATGGGTGAAGCCAGCGTTTATTAAAACACCCCGGACTTCCTGCAATCCTTCACCTACCTGCCGGGGATGATGAGCATCAGAACCAAGTGTTACTGCAATCTGTTTGGAGGCCATCAGCTCAATTATTTCTTGCTGCGGATACATCTCCCCAACTGGTTTGCGTAAGCCGGCACTATTAATTTCTATTAACATACCAGCAGCTTTAATACTATTCAGTAATGATTCCACATAAAAGAGCACATTATGCCGGCGGGGGCGGTGTCCCCAGATTTTTATCAAATCTAAATGACCAATTATATCGAATAGACCAGTCTTAACTGCCATTTGCACCAGTTCAAAGTAACGGCTATAAACCTGGTCTATATCCTTTTCTTCAAAAAGATGGCGCAAATCGGGATGGTCAAATCCCCAGCCATCAATAAAATGAACTGAACCTATAATATAATCAAAATCGTAGCTCTGGCTAATCTGTCGTATATAGTCTTCCCGACCTGGTATATAATCTACTTCTAAACCCAGCCTTAACGTTATATCAGGGAATTCTTCCTGCAAGCGTTTTAATATACTGGTGTCTATCCGGGATAAAAATTCATCATGTTCAGCAAACCCCAGCTCCTGTATTTGCCGTTTTCGGGCTGTAATCAGGAATTTTTTCAACCAATCATAAGTATATTCATACTCACCATGAGCCAGCGCATGAACATGGTAATCCTGCAGCATCTAAAACCTTCCTTTTTGATTTTAAGTCTAAATTATTTTAGTTTATTTAACAAACATTTTAAAGGGGGACAGCCTACCTGCCCCCCTTTTTAAAAAACGGAGGCTGAAGCCTCCGCTACGGGATTGTTACGGGGATATACGTTGTTTATATTAGATAAAATAATAGAGAATCTGTGTAAATCCGGAAAATCTGTGGTATCTGTGTCCATTTATTCCCCGTTTACCCCTGCATCTGGCCGAGTTGGGCGTAGAGCCAGTCGCTTTGGCTTTGCATTTGTTG
>DUMX01000141.1 GCA_012839665.1 Gelria sp. | reverse complement strand
TTAGAAAGGGCTATAGTCAAATAATCCTTTTGCATACTATCTTCCTCCAGTTACCTAATTAAACACGGATACCGCGTTTTCCGCGTCTATTCCCCCATCTATTTCCACGTTAATCCAGGTAGACCAGCTTACAATTCTCTCTCTGTCGTGCCATCTGCTCTAAAACTTCCCGACTGTTACCCTCGACATCCATTTCTACAATATTTCCTTCTTCTCTTAGCTTTTGGGCTTTATCTACCACAGCCTGGAAGTTGTTGCCTCCCAATAGATAACGTTGGGGTTCACTATGCTGCTGCTTCAATACCAGCGCTAAACGGTCCATACCTAGAGAAAAACCTGTAGCCGGACAGGGAAAACCAAATTTGCCCATAAGGTTATCATAGCGTCCGCCCCCCAATAATCCGTAACCCAAATCAGGTGAATACCCCTCAAAAACAATACCCGTATAATAATCCAGTCCCCGAAGTACTCCCATATCCAGTACTATTTTATCCTGTACCCCGGTTACTTTCAGAACATCATATATTTGAATAAGGTCATTTACAGCAATTGATGCATTGCGATTTTTCTCTACATAAGGAATTCGGCTCAAAACCTCCATCCCCCCATGCAATACCGGTAGAGCTACTATAGTCTCTTTAAGCCCGTCATCTATCGCCATTTCCTCCAGTACCCGAGATAGTTCTACTAAATCTTTTTTCTCTACCAGCCTTCTTATCAGAGATCTGTCCTCTAAATTCATGCCGCTATCGTCCAACAAGCTGTTAAATATACCTATCTGATTGAGGCTAAGCTTAAAGTCGTCCAATCCGATATCCTGTAAGGTCTGCACTGCTATAGTAATTACCTCTGCATCGGCCTGGACTCCCGAAGCTCCTAATAGTTCTATCCCCAATTGCCAAAACTCCCGGTACTGGGCTAAATGAGGTTGTACATGGCGAAAAACGTTGGCCTGGTAATAAAGTCGCTGCGGAAAGCAGGCGTCCTGCAGATGAGTTGCTGCCAGACGGGCAATGGATACGGTTATTTCCGGGCGCAGGGAAAGTATTCCCCCCTCCCGGTCCATAAATAAAAAAAGCTCTTGACGAATATTGCCACCAGCCCCGTTTTCTACTACTTCCAGATATTCGAAAGTAGGCGTTATAACCTCCTCATAGCCATAACTCTGGAACAGACGGGCAGCTTTATTTTCAATACTGCGCATTTTCTTAACTTCAGCGGGAAGTAAATCCCGTAAACCTTTGGGTATTTCTCTATTTCGCATTATTATGTCTCCTCGCCTATCTTTTTAAGTACCCTTTTATAACCGTCAGCACCATAGTTGAGACAGCGTTTAACTCTGCTGATAGTAGCAGTACTGGCTCCGGTGTTTTGTACTATAGTGTTATAAGTAATATCCTGAGATAGCTGGTAGGCTACCTGTATACGTTGTGCCATAGCTTTTATCTCACTAATAGTACAAAGGTCCTCAAGTAAGCGATAAGCATCATCCTCGTTCTTAAGGGTTAACAAGGCCTTCACCAATAAATCAGTATTATCATCTTGCCAATTAGGTGTGTAGGTCAAGAGTATCCCCCCCTTTTAGCACTATAGCAACTTGTTTCCGTTGATTACCAGCTCAAATTCGCACTCCAAAAATTCTGCTGCCCGTCGTGACATAAGCATTTTGGTTAGAAATATCTCGAAGTATTCCATTACTGAACAAACGGTAGTATCTATTTCAATTATCAGGCTTATTACTCGCTTTATTGTATCCACCTGCAACTCCGAACTGGTAACCGCATAATTAACCCGATCCCGAGGTGTAAACCCAGATATATCACGTTTACGTACTCGGGAGCGATGAACATCCGATTTGTCCGCCAGGATTAAAGCTGCCGCCACGTTATTAACAGCATTACCCCGGGCTTGCTCCTCGTGATTACCAATGGCTCCCATAATTGTAGCTATTTCTCCCGGATCCATATTCATATCCAACAATATATTAAACGATAGTAAAGCCCCGGACATGCCATGTCCATAGCGGTTAACCAAATTACCTATGTCATGTAAAAACCCGGCTATAGCCCCCAGTTCCGCCTCTCTTTCCGGGTACCCCAACCTGCTTAAAATTTGATAACAGAGCCTGGAAGTCTGCTCAGCATGGTGCATGTTATGTTCAATAGCCCCGATATTGCCGATATATTCATTACCAATTTGCATGTAATGTTGTACTATAGAGTTATTTTTTACCATATCCAGCGTTACCAATGTTTCTTCTCCCCCCCAAAATACTTACTACTCTTTGAGACCTTTTAGCAAATCCCGGGCTTCCCGGGCTGCCCGAGTATCATCTGGTATAGAGTTCAGCTTCTTAATAGCTTCTGCCCGGTTACCTTCCTGTAGCAATTTCTTGGCTTCCGCCAGTGAATTCGAGGCCGCTTCCTCTCTTTTCGCTTCTGCAATCTTCTTATGCATTTTCTCTGTCCGGTCCAATTTCTCCAGTTGCCGATAACGATCAATAGCCTGGTCATATTTCCCCTCCGCTACCAGGAGAGCACCCTCCCTAATTATTCGACTAGTCTCAATTCGCCCCGGCAGGTCTGTGAGCATATAGATATAACCACCAACTACAGCAACTAAAGCAATTACAGATATTATCCATAATAGTGAAAATTTTGGCCTTTTGACAAAGAAATTTAAAAATATAATAAAAAATATCCCAAATATGAAGGTGATTTTCAGGAATTCACGAGCGGGCAAGCTAAAAATCATCAAAATAATTGCTACTACTATACCGACTCTGAAAA
The DNA here is from genome assembly GCA_012839665.1 of Gelria sp. GTDB lineage: Bacteria > Bacillota > Syntrophomonadia > Syntrophomonadales > Syntrophomonadaceae > UBA4844. The sequence continues at coordinate 240 of DUMX01000141.1, read as the reverse complement.
AAGGAGATTTCAATCTACTATACCCCCTATCGCAAAGATTTGCCCCCAATATCAGTACGATAATGCATACCCTCAAAATGTATTTTCTTAATCTCCCGGTAAACTCGGTCTATAGCTTCTTCCATGCTTCTTCCCCGCATCGTCAAAGCCAGCACCCGACCCCCATTAGTTATTAACTTTCCGTCTTTGCTGGCGGTACCACCATGAAACACTATAGTTTCCTGGTCTAAATTATCCAAT
>DUMX01000140.1 GCA_012839665.1 Gelria sp. | reverse complement strand
TAGATGAAGGTGCCGATATTATAGATATTGGTGCTGCTTCCTCGCGGCCTGATTCAGTAATGGCACCAATATCTATAATATCGGCACCTTCATCTATCATTTCCCGGGCTCGCTTTACGGCCTGGTCGGGATTAAGATACTTTCCCCCATCGGAAAAGGAATCGGGGGTTATGTTAAGGATTCCCATTATCAAGGTACGTTCACCCAGTTTGAGGCTTTTCCCATGAGGTAGTTCTATAATTTGCTGTTTTGGCTCCAATCCTGCCAGTATGTTTTCTATTTCTGCGGCCACCTGTTTTAGCCCAAAAGGTTGTACCTTAAGTTTGCGCACCAGCAGACGATAATGTTTTAAGGTGCCCAGTAATAGTACATCGCCGGAACCTTCACCGGACAAAGCCTGCCGGGGTATGGCCGCTTCGCCTCCTTTGGATAACATTTCCTGTTTAATAATATTGGCACCCCGAAAGGGGATGTTTTTTAGTTTGATGCAGTGAAAACTGGCTTTCGGTAGGAGGTAGGGGTAAGCTCCCGGGTCTACCCCGATTTCTTCCAGAACCCTCCTGGCCTCCTGCTGATTACGAATTAATATTACATGACTTCCCGACAATAACCTTCCTCCTGTAATAGAAAATAGATGCGGATCTTAATAGACATAGCTTGCACCCTTCCGTGTCCAATTATTTTAAAAAATCAGTGTTAATCTGTGCCCGAAGGGTCTGTGTATCTGTGTCTATTCTCGTTCTAATACTCAAACCCGCTAATGTTTATTTCTTTATACTTGGCCTTGGGACATTGGGGGCGGTCGGGACATTGGCTGCAGATACGGGACAGGTTATCTGCCCGGTACAAACGCTCACCCAAAAAACTCATATCCCGGCTGATATTGCGGTGTTCATAGATAGCCCGACAAATTATCTCCACTTCATTAGTATTAAAAAAGGCCCGGGCCAAAATATCCGGGGCTATCCGCGCTCCGTACGAGGCGTGGTCAATTCCCTCCTGATATTCTTTCCATTTACCTATATCATGGAGCAAACCTGCTGCATATATGATTTCTTTAGCTGCTATCCGGCCGCTTATTCCACTTTCCTTTATAAAGTAGTTCAGGTCGTTATTTTCCAGAACTAGAATGTATGCAATCCTGGCTACATCCAGGTGATGACTAAAATCATGCTGACAAAACTTTGGTTCCCGCTCTTCTTCCCGATTGTAATCCATGTATTGCTGATAAAGTGTATCGTTTATTAATAACTCCACCCTTTTCAAAACATTCACCCCAAATAATTAATTAATAATCTATATACTAGTATTATATTAAACTATACCATCAAAAATCCTTCACCGTCCTGTGAAAATAATCAAATCTTAGCTTTTTTTCAGCAAGTACTTCCCAGTTAGGGAAGTTTATAAAAATACAGGGGGACGTTTCGTTTACCACGTCAGGGTGTGGCAAAAAACGTCCCCCTCATTCTAATTCTCAATTCTTAATTCTCAATCGTGTCTTTTGGAGAATCCATGATTCCTTCAAATTCTTCGGCTTCCATGGTTTCCTGTTCCATCAGGCGGGTAGCTACCTCATGAAGTTTGTCCATATTTTCTTTTAGTATATCTTCAGCCTTCTGGTAACTGCGTTCAATATAGGTGCTGGCCTCTTTGTCTATGGCATAGGCAATAGCATCAGAATAGTTGCGGTCTCTGGAGATATCCCGACCCAGGAAAACTTCTTCGCTTTTATGGCCAAAGGTAAGTGGGCCTAATTCTTCAGACATACCATACTCGGTGATCATTTTCCGAACGATAGCACTGGCCCTTTCCAAATCGTTCTGGGCACCGGTACTAATCTCGTTTAATATCAGGGCCTCTGCTACCCGGCCTCCCAGAAGGGTAGTAACCTCGTCCAACAGGTAGGAACGGGTAATATAGTTGCGATCTTCCTCCGGCAGCAGAAGGGTATAGCCTCCCGCCCGTCCCCGGGGAATAATAGAGATTTTATGCACTTTATCAGTATTAGGAAGAAAATAGCTTACTATAGCATGGCCACTCTCGTGGTAGGCCACCAGTTTTTTCTCTTTTTCAGATATGACCCGAGATTTTTTCTCCGGTCCGGCAATAACTCTTTCAATGGACTCTTCCAATTCCTCCATACCTATGGTCTTATTCCCCCGCCGGGCTGTTAACAAGGCGGCTTCGTTAACCATATTGGCCAGGTCAGCCCCGGTAAAGCCCGGAGTTCTTTTGGCCAGGACTTCCAGGTTAATATCTTCAGCCATCGGTTTGCCCTTAATGTGTACATTAAGAATAGCTTCTCTACCCTTAACGTCAGGCCGGTCAATTAATATATGGCGGTCAAATCTTCCCGGTCGTAGAAGCGCCGGGTCTAAAATGTCCGGGCGGTTAGTAGCAGCCATGACAATTATACCCTCGTTGGTGCTGAAACCATCCATTTCTACCAGCAGTTGGTTGAGGGTCTGTTCTCTTTCGTCATGTCCTCCTCCCAAACCTGCTCCACGCTGTCGGCCTACCGCATCTATTTCATCTATAAATACTATACAGGGAGAATTCTTTTTTGCCTGTTCAAAAAGGTCACGAACCCTGGCAGCTCCAACTCCCACAAACATTTCCACAAAGTCAGAACCGCTGATAGAGAAGAAGGGAACCCCGGCTTCACCTGCAACTGCTTTAGCCATCAGGGTTTTACCTGTTCCGGGTGCGCCGAAAAGCAGGACACCCTTGGGGATTTTAGCCCCTATGTCGATAAATTTGCCCGGGCTTTTCAGGAATTCTACTACTTCTTGCATTTCCTCTTTAGCTTCTTCCGCCCCGGCTACATCTTTGAAGGTTATATCAACCTCTTCTCCGGTCATCATGCGAGCTTTACTTTTACCAAACTGCATAACCCGGTTTCCTCCACCCTGGGTCTGATTCATAATAAAAATCAGAAAGGCAATTAAAATAAGAATAGGAAATAAGGTGGTAAGTAGTGACATCCACCAGGGGGTGGGTGGTACCGGAACCACATTAAAATCAACTTTTTTATCTTTTAGCAGTTTGATTAAGTCGCCTTCCTTGGGTGCGGTGGCAGTATAGTACTTATTGTCTTTTAGCTGACCTTTTATGCGGTAAATATTGTCATCTGCTTCCAGTTCAGCTGATTTAACCTGCCCCTGCTCGACTTTAGCATAAAATTGCGGATAAGTAAGCTCACTTATTTTGGTATCACGATTGGAAGTTAATTGTATGGCAAAAAGTGCCATTAATACTATGAGGACGTATATAGCAATGTTTTTTAAGGCTCTGTCCAAAAATATTCCTCCCCTTTGGAGTATTGAGAATATCGTCATATTTTAGCATACTAAGTCATCCTTTTCAATTATAGCCTTTATAAGACCCTTTATCGAATTAAGAATAGGTAATTAATAATATCCTGCGGGTGGTTTCGTCTACGGCTGCTTCCTGGGCGATACGAAAGCCCAGGACAGCGTATATGGTTTGGTCTGCTACCAGCAGGGGAATTCGGTCACGCTGGGTCAGGGGCACTTTCAGGTCAATGAAAAAGTCCTTAATTTTCTTAGTCCCCTGCATCCCCCGGGGGCAAAATACGTCCCCGGGCTGACGTGAACGTAAATAAGGCTCTCCCTTAATTTTATCGTAGTCCAGATAAATATCACCATCTTGGGGTTTAAAATTTTCTGGGCCTAACAGCTGAAAGGAATAGCTTTTTCCCGTTTCTTTAATATAAACCTGTCCGGGTATGGTTATTTTATAATTAAAACAGGTTTTTTCAGGGAGCCTGCGAGTAAAAATAAGGTCTTCATAAACCTTTTTTACATATAGGTCCTTCTTCAACTGCAGTCTCTTCGAGGAGCCGGATTTGTTTAGCAGGTCAATAACCAGTTTTACATCGGTTGCTCCCCAATTGTTTTCCTCCTGTATGGTAGACAGGGTTTTCAGAATAATCCGACGTTGATAAGCAGGGTGCAATTGCAGAATGCGCGAGGCATCCAGAATAATCTCATCAGCTTCCTGCTTAATTATTAATTCTTCCCAAAAATGTGCTGTTTCAGTTTCGATAGCATCATTTTCAACATCGGCAATATCAGCCAATTGATTAAGGCCATCAATTATACGGGGATTATAGTCCTGTTCCAGCAGGGGTAAGAGGTTGTGGCGAATACGATTGCGCAGGTAATCGGTACTGTAGTTGCTGAGGTCAATACAGTACTTAACGGAGTTTTCGGCCAGGTAGGTTTCAATTTCGTTCTTGTCTACGCAGAGTAAGGGCCTGATAATGATTCCATTTACCGGTCTGATGCCTCGTAATCCTTTTATACCGCTGCCCCGAATAATGTTTAATAACACGGTCTCGGCGTTATCATCGCGGTGATGCGCGGTGGCAATGCGAGTTCCTCCCAGCTGGGCAACCAGTTCGTTAAAATACTGGTAGCGGCAGTTACGCCCGGCTTCCTCTACGGACTTTTTTTCCCGAACCGCAATTTCCTCTATGTCTACCCGGCGGGAATAAAACGGGACTTGCCGGGCTTGACAGTAATCACGAACAAATTCCTCTTCGGCTGCTGCCTCGGGGCGCAGGCCGTGGTTGAGGTGGGCTGCTACCAGTTCGAAGTTTAGTCGGGGACGCAGTTGGAGCAGTATATGCAAAAGGGCCATAGAATCAGGTCCCCCGGAAATACCGGCTACAAGCAGGTCTCCCGGGGTAATCAGGTTATGCTCCTTGATGTATTGTAAAACTTTGGCCAGCACGGGATATTTCACCTCAAATAGTTTACTACCCTAATGCTACCCAACTTCCCCCCCGGGGTAAACCCCCCCCGGGGGATTAAGAATTAAGAATTAAGAATTGCGGTTGGAAAAGCATACGCTTTTCCTTTTTTGATACAAAACGAAGAGCATTTTGAAATAGATAGAAATGCTTTGCATTTCTACGATAATTCTTAATTCTTAATTTTTCATTCTTAATTCAGTTCTATGTACATGCAAATCACGGTCATGTCGTCGCTGGGTTGGCCGTGGCAGAGGGATAAGGCTTTGTTTATTATCATTTCTGCCAGTAATTGCGGGTCTTTTTCATCTACATGAGTTAAAAAATCTTGTATCCAATATTCCCCGCTCATATCCCTGGAGACTTCCAGAACCCCATCACTAACCATGATTAACATATCGCGCGGGTACAGGGCTCTTTTTTCGCTGACTACGTCCAAACTATCTAAAATGCCTATAGGTACGGAATTTGAGGTAACTACCCCTACCTTTTTGCCACGTTTGATAAAAGAAGGGGCACTGCCTACCTTGATTACATCCAGTTCTGCTGTATAAAGGTCAATCATCAACATATCCAGGGTGGCGAAGCTTTCCGAGGTGGAGCGTAACAGCAATACGGAATTGATTGTTTTTAAGGCTGTTTCCTGGTCAAAACCAGTACTGAGCAGGTTTTCCAGCAAGCGTACTGCGGCCTGGCTTTCGTTACAGGCTTTTTCCCCTACTCCCATACCATCACTGAGGGCTACCAATTCTTTGCCTTCTTTAAGGGTGGCAATGGTGAAACTATCACCACATACTTGTTCCTTGCCAACCTGAGCCGCCCCACTGCTAACTCGATAGTTAAAGGACCGGGCCAGGGTAAATTCACACTGTCCTCGGCCTATGATGGGCGGGCATTTTTTCTTGCAGATTTCCATTTTTTCACCCAGTAAACCGGAAATCACCGGTCCCACCTGTTGGGTACAGGCGTGGCCATCCCCGCAGGCGGGCATAGTAGCATTAATATACAGTTGTTGCTCACCGCTGCGTATCGGAGTTATATCTTTAATATCCAGTCCTTGTTTTTTCAAGTCTCTTAATAAACTCTCCCGTAGTTCAAAATCTATTACGGCACTAACATCAACTTTTTGCGCCAGGTTTTTCATGACCCGGCTAATTCCCTGCAGCTGCCGTGATACCAGACTGCGGGATTCTTGCAGGCGTCCTATCCAATATTCGTTAATGCGCAGGTTGTCAAAAAGGTGGTTAATAGTCCCCAGCATTTCCCGGCCATAGATGCAGTGGCGGCGGAAACTAACCGGGCAATCTTCATAGTTAACTTCTCCGGAGCTTTCGGCAATGCTGAATATGTCCAATATCTCCTGGGAAGTGGTATAACAGTTTCTTCCCCAGCAATCTTCATAACGGGAGCAACTGCGGCAGAAGTTTGTCGAGATTTCATCGTACAGATAAGCTAGATATGCTGAATCCCCATATTCGTATGCGGTACCGGTCTTGTCCATGAAGGTACTGCTCAATTCGTCAAATACACCGGCCAGATGTTCAATACGATTACGAGCAGTATCGTTAAGGTGTAAATCCATGGATTTTAATCCTTTATCTTTAAAAGCGCTAATTGGCCCCAGTGATTGTACCGGTAGTTTTTCTTTAAGTGATGCCGGTAAGAGTAAAAATATTAAACAAGCTATACCAGTTTCCCATATACCTAATATAGTAGCCTGAGTCTCCGCTATGAACATGGATAAGGCCAGGGTACCCAGCATATAACCTATGATTACTCCAAGGCGGCCAAAATTGCGGAACAGTCCGGCCAGCAAACCGGAGATAGCATATATGCCTAAGCTTTGAGCAAATATGCTGGATGATATAGAAGGTATGATACCTGCCATAACCCCTACCATGGTACCTCCCCCACTTCCCCAGAGAAAGGCAGCTATCAAAATACCTAGCCGGCACAAAATGGCAGCAACACTAAGTCCCCCTAAATGGACATCATTTAAGCCCATAATTACCCCAACTCCCAGTATCATAAAGGCGGCAATATCCTCAAAGGAAAATGTGGCCAGGGGCTTGCGCTGTTTTAAGGAATCAGCCGCCACCAGGAAGACAAAGGTTAAAACTCCAGATATAAGGGCTTCAAAGACAATAATCATTTCCTGGTAAAAGGATATGGCAGTGAAAAGCATCACCAGGGTCTTGGTCAAAAATATTACCGCAATACTTAAAAGGGGTAACCCCCACCAAATCTTGTCTGCGGGTATTTTTATATAATTAATAACTGCCAGCAGAACCAGGAGAGTAATCAGGCCTGAACCCAAACCAGGGCCTTGTAAAACAGTAAGCAGGCCTATCCCGGCACATAATGCCAGTAAAACTGAACCGGCCCGGTCCCGGTAACCAAAAGCAACTAAACAGGCATAAACAAATGGTAACAGCTCACCCAGTATAAAGGCGCGGGACATAAATACGATTAGCACCGCCGGCAAAAGCCGGTCCAAAGTTAACAGGGAATTAAGGTGGTTTACCAATCCGGCTAGAATGCTTTGCAAATCCAGGTTTATTTTATTATTTAGATTGAAAACCCGGCGCTTAGAAGCATTTTTACCGTTAATTGGCCTTTCACTAATTCTCTGATAAGGATAAATATGAAGTTTGTCCTGCATCCTTATCCCCCCAATACAAAGTCTTGTCCAACAATTATAGCTTTTTTGTTTGGAAAATCTTGTCAATAAGGGGAAGGTGGTATGATTTTTATTAGGGTTTTTTTGACACTGATTACACAGACTTCTTATGATTAACACTGATTTTTTATTTAACTACGGAAAAAAAACGGGAGACCCGATGTCGGAATCTCCGTTCTTAAAAATATAGTATCATATTAAGCCAGCTATGGAATCAGGCTAATTTACCTCACAGGGTACATAATTCAAATATACAGCCCATCCCCGGGGATGGGCTATCTTGGGAACAAACTATTTTTTCAAAAAGACAAACCAGTAGAACATAGCTACAAATATAGAACCACCTACGATGTTCCCTAATGTTACCGGCACTAGATTTGCAGTAATAAAATTACCATAGCTGAAGAAAGCAGTTACCTGTTCTGCAGTCATACCGTTGGCGGCTGCTACCAATGCAGGGTTATTCTGAGCAATGGTGATACCCATGGGAATAAAGAACATATTGGCAACACTATGCTCAAATCCACTGGATACGAAAGCCATGATGGGGAAGAAAATGCCGAAGATTTTTCCAACTACATCTTTAGCGGCAAAGGCTACCCATACAGCCAGGCAAACCAGCCAGTTACAACAAATAGCCCGGAAGAACGCTTGTCCCCAGGTTAATGACATTTTGGCACTGGCAATACCCAATGCTTTAGATCCATGGGCACTGATTGCAGTGGGATCTCCCCAGAATCCACCATAAAAAATAATATAAACAAGTAGTACGGAACCTACGAAGTTGGCCAGAAAAACTACTGTCCAGTTCTTAAGTAATCCTCCCCAGGTGGATTGTCCATTTAAAGAGGAAATACAACAGAACATACAGTTACCAGTAAATAATTCTGAACCAGCAATAACAACCAGCATGAGGCCTACGGAGAAGACGGCTCCAAATAGGAACTGTCCGCCCGATGTGCCAGCAGCTTCCATAGAACCTATTTTGGTGGCCAGGTTGGCTCCAAATCCAATGTATGCGCCGGCCAAAATTCCCATTACAATCATTTTGGAAATTGCCATTTCGCATTTTGCTTTTCCAGCATTAGCTGTAGCTACTGCAATTTCTGCAGGAGTCAGGAAATTCATGTTCTCGTTCACTCTCCTTTTTTTGCATTACCTAATAAAAAATCTTAGCCCTCCTCCCTGTATTAAGGTAATAGCCTAACCCATAGCGAGTAACCGTAGATAATCCCGGATTTTCTATTTCTAACCTCCGGGAATGTATAAGAATAATTCTACTACAAAATAACTTGTAGAAGTTTTTTATTAAATTAACTGATTGCAAATAAATCTATTAATAAATACCTTAAAAAGCGCACACAACTATTTCCCAAGCCATATGGGGGAAAATGGATTTAACCATTACCGGTTTGGGAAACGAAGTTTGGCCCTGGAATTCATTTATAAAAGAAGATGTTTATTAGGGGAGCAGATTATCCTCTTTTATTTAAACATAGGGTTCAATTGCAAGATGTTATGATACAATTAGACTAAGATTAAAACAATTTACGTTGCTATAATCTAATTAACGTCAAAATCTGCCCTCCCGAAAAGTAATTTCTACATCGAGCGGCGAATACCTGCGAAAGTAATTGACCTATGCTTTTTAGTTATGCTAATTATAACATAAAGTTTTTATTTGGAGGTGTATATGGTGAGTTCTTCTTCACCCAAAGTTAGCCGGGATGTCTTGATGCAAGGTATAGCAGAAGGAATTACCAAGTTTGAAAATGAGTTTCCCTTGGAGGATTTTAGCAAGGGAGACTACAAACAATACCCTGTTATTACTCTGCTTACCTGTTCAGATTCCCGTATGCCGGTAAATGTTTTCGGCAGTATTTTTAACCGTATTTTCTCAGTGGAAAATATCGGTAATCAGTTCCGCAGCAGTGAAGGTTCCGTGCTTTATGGATTACTTCACCTGCGTACTCCGCTGATGATTGTGGCTGGTCATACTGATTGTGGAGCCATTAATGCAGCAGAGTCGAATTTTGTAAGTGAGCCCCTGGGTATCCGTAATGAACTTTCCATCGTTAAAGATTCATTGGATGGCGCCCGGCGCCTCTACAGCGTCAGTAATGATGATTCTGACCTCAAGTACACCCTGTTATCCGAAGTTAATGTGGATATGCAGATTAATTACCTGCTGGCTAACCCGGAGGTAAGTGAACTGGTCAAGAATGATGAATTGTTATTGCTGGGAGTAATGGTTGATTTGCATAATCATTACGATGAAGGCTACGGCCGGACTTATACTATTAATGTCAATGGGGAGAGGGATATCGGGAAGCTGAAGGAGCGGAAGGTTCTGGGGCTAATGGCGGAAAGGGCGAAGAGATTAACCCGGTAAAGCGGTTTTTTTGACACTGAAGAACACTGAATTTCTATGACTAGCACTGAAATTTTTAATAAAAACCGCTTTACCGGGTTAATCTCTTCGCCCTTTCCGCCATTAGCCCCAGAACCTTCCGCTCCTTCAGCTTCCC
>DUMX01000139.1 GCA_012839665.1 Gelria sp. | reverse complement strand
GAAACTTGTACAGTACGCAGAAAATTGAACAAAAGGATAACAGCTTGAGCCTAAAAACTACTGTAAAAGGCGCTAGTTCTTCGGAAGATATATACTATCTGGCCAGTATTGACAAGAAAGAAATACCAAGGATAAAAATGCCGGTCAGCGTTCAGGTAGATTATTATCTAAATGGTAAAAAAGTTAAACCGTCAAGCATTTATGGGAAAAGTGGTCATTTAAAGATTGTTTGTAACTTGGAGAACACCACAGGCGTAGAGCGGGAGGTCGAATATCAGGATTCCAAGGGAAATTTGGCAAAAACCAAGGCTACTGTTTTTACGCCCTATGTTGTTTCTCTGTCTGGTTGGGAGTTTGACAATCGTAAATTCTCTAACATCAAGGCTCCCGGGATAGCGGGAGAGTCGCCTGAAGGGGTTATAGTTAATGTACAGGGAACTACTCAGGTAAACTGGAGCGTTCCTCTGGTACCACCCAAGTATCCTGCCAAGCAGTATACGGTTTTGGAAGCAGATGGGAAAAACATGGAATTACCCAGTTTTAAAATCGTAGTTATTCCTATAGTACCAACAACCTCTGAGGTCGATAACATACCAACCATCCATGAGAGTTTCCTTAAACTCTATGATGGTTTTGACCAGATTCAAAACGGCATTGGTGCCAGAGAACAGGATGCTACTGTACTGTTTGGTCTTGGTGCGGTTAAGGATGGAATGGGGCAGTTAAGCGGTGGTCTAGGAAACCTGATTGATAAAATGAAAATGATCAGGTTTGGTATAGCTAACCCTGCTTTTAATGCCAGCACCTACAATGAAGTCAAAGGAGTAGATGCTAATGGCAATAGTCCTGGGGTAAGAGATGCAGTAGGATTATTAAAAGCAGGAGTACAGGAGCGGGCTCTCCCCGCTTATAAACTCCAGGCATTGATACTTGGTACGTTGGGGGATAGCATTGGTAAGACTCCAGATGCAGCTCAGGAGCCTAACGCGAATACCAGTATTATGAATGATATGGCCTATTTGAAGAGCCAGGTCCCGGCGCCACAGCAAAAAATTATCAGTGATAATATTGAACCAAAGCTTAATCGTCTGGCTAATAACATCAAGGTATTTAGCGATGGTGGCAATATGGTTACATCTTCTGGTTCCATGGCATTTCCGGCTAGCGTGAAGGCGCTGGAAGAAGGTAGTGCCGCAACCCTGGACGCATTGAAGAAAATCGATGGTGGTCTGGCGATGATGGAACTAGGTATGGGCGCAGTAGATAAGAATGGCAAACCGGTTAAAGTGATGATGAATGGGCAGCCCGGTTCAATTCTCTATGCTCTTGCCTATATGCAGGAATCCATAGACGGACAGATGGTACCGGGAATAACCCAACTTCAGGAAGGAGCTGGCCAAATAGGTACTGGTGCTGCTACTGCTAAAGAGGCTATCAGTGGCGGCCTGGAAACTTTTGAGTCAGTTCCCGCAATAGTTTCGGCACTGGAGGAGAATGCTAGTCAGGCTGATACTTTCCTGGGTAAACCAGCTGGGGCAAGTGGAACCGTAGCTTATGTTTTCCAGACTCCGGAGGTTAGCAAAGAAGCTCACACTATGAAGTATGGACTGGGTGTAGTTGCCGTGGTGTTAATCCTATTAATAGTGATGGGAAGACCGCCAAAACAGGCATTTGAAGCCTCGGTTGAACATGCATAATTAAGAATGGAGGAATTTAAGCATGAAGAAAAAAGGAATATTAATACTTGTTGCAGTAATGTTATTTGCGTTTACAGCCGGTGTAGTTGCAGCACCTGCTGTGCAACAGATCACTGCTACTCTGGCTACTGACTTTAAGTTTACGTTAGACGGAAAAACTTGGGCACCAAAAGATGCTGATGGCTCTGCTATGTACCCCATTGTTTACAAAGATCGTACCTATTTACCAGTAAGGGCTATTGGAGAAGCTTTAGGAATAAAAGTTGATTGGGACAAGGATACTCGTACCGTTATACTGGGTGAGGCTGCGGTGGAACCTGTAAAGGAAGATCCTGTGAAAGAAGACCCGGTTAAGGAAGAACCTGCACCGGCTGCTGAACTAGCCATTAGCCCTACAACATTTGATTACAACAAAAATGCTGGTGCCGATGGAGATGTTAACATTACCTGGGGTAGCGCAACTAAAATTACTGGTATTACTGGATCAGCTATGGGTGGTGCTCTAAAGATTACTCTGGAAGAAGGCACTCACTATGTTGTCAAAGATAATGGAGATGGCACTGGTGTACTAACGATTAAGACTGAGGTAACCGATTTATTACCAGTACCTATTACGATGGTTCCTGACGGTACCGAACTAACATTAACTATTAAATTTGACCAGGGCGAAAAGGAGTTTATTATAAAAGTAGTTAGCTAAAACATATTTTAATGAATCTTAAACCCGGGGTTTTTAAAACTCCGGGTTTTTCTTTTAATTAGCAAGTTTGATTTTTTTGATTATAAATTCGATAATTATTTGAAAGAATAAGGTAATCAAAGGAGAATTTAGAGTGTTTGAACATAAGGGGCATATACATATACATTCCCGCTATTCCGATGGAGGTGGCCAGGTTAAACAAATAGCTGCCCAAGCAGCCCGGGCGGGACTTGATTTTATTATAATTACTGACCATTACAACCTGGACGGACTGTATAAAGGAGAAGAGGGATATCAGAGCGGGGTGCTGGTATTGATAGGTATGGAAGTTAATCAAGAGTGTAATCATTACCTGGCTCTGGGGGTAAAAGAAGTGGTTGCTAATAATGATGGAAATCCTCAGGTAGTAATTAATGAAGTTAACCGCCAGCAGGGTATTGGAATTATTGCTCATCCCTTTGAAAAAGGGTCTCGTTACTATCAGAAGGGTCGTACCTATGAATGGAGAGACTGGAGTGTTACTGATTTTCAGGGTATTGAAATATGGAATTATCTGTCTCAGTTCCGGGATGCCTGTACCAGTATTCTAAAAAGCATATATCTTATATTTAACCCGGTGGCGGGCTTAAGCCGACCGTGTTCCCAAGCTTTAAATACCTTGGATAAGTTACAGGCCCGGGGACAAAAAGTCTTTGCTTACGGAGGTTCTGATGCTCATGGTGTAAGAATTAAAGTGGGCCGGTTACCGGTAAGTATTTCGCCCTATTACTTATGTTTTAATTTGATTAATATTCATATCCTTTGCCCTAAGCCGTTTTCAGGTGACTTACAATTAGACCAAAAACAGGTTTATGAAGCCTTAAGCCAGGGGCGTTCCTGGATTGCCTGTGATTATTACCAATCTGGTGATGGATTTAGGTTTGAACTTCATAATGATTCAAAAACCTGGCCAATCGGAAGTTCAGTTGATTATATAGCAAACTTAAAGTTTTCGGTTAAAACACCGGCTCCAGCCCGGGTAGTATTACTACATAATGGGCGTCACCTGGAAACTAGTCAGGGGACAGACCATTTTTTTACTAATCTTAGACCCGGAGTATACCGGGTAGAAGCCTACCTGAAAGATAAATTCCGCTACCGCCCCTGGATATACAGCAATCCCATTTGGATAAAATATAACGGGATTAGACACTGAAGGACATACCCTACGGGCATACAGCAACCACCGATGAAAATAGTAGCCGGGGTCAAGTTATATTTTTAAAAACAATATGTGTTATCTATGTCTATTAAAATTAAGTGTCGCTCATAGTTTTCAGTGTCAAAAATATTCTTACCAAAACATTTCTTACCATAATTCCTACCACCCATGACCCGGGGTTCAGGTTTTGTCCGGGAATAAATAAATTAGAAGTCATGCAAAATATAGGACGGTTGATTCATTTTATCCAGGG
>DUMX01000138.1 GCA_012839665.1 Gelria sp. | reverse complement strand
TACAACAATGTTCTCTATCGTTCACAATTAAGGATGCTTACGCATTTCTCCTATTACAATTACAAGTCCCATGTGCTATTTTCATCGGTGGTTGTGTCCTCGGGCCATGACGGGTTAATAAGAAAATAGAACCTTTTTACGCAGATTTTTAAGAAATTTAAAATCGAAAATTTCGCAGTTATAATTAAAGAGAGGGTTTGTTATGAATGCAATTGAGCGGGTGAGGGCCTTTTTACAGGAGCGTAACCCGGACTTAAAAATTATTGAATTTGATGCTGATACCAGCACTGCACCTTTAGCGGCAGAGGCTCTGGGGACAGAAGTTGGGCAGATTGCCAAGTCAATTTTATTAAAAAGCAAAGACAATCAGTTTATTATGGTAGTTGCAGCAGGAGATGCCAGGATTAATAATAAAGCTATTAAGAATCTGGTCGGTTCCCGGATGCGGATGGCTAAAGAGGAAGAAGTCCTAAAAGTTACCGGTTTTAATATCGGCGGAGTATGTCCTTTTGCTTTAAAACAAGACATCCCTATTTATCTGGATGAAAGTTTAAAACGTTACCAGGTAGTCTATGCGGCTGCCGGTACTGCCAATACTGCCCTGCCTATAACCTACCAGGAACTCCTGGATATAACTAACGGTCGTCCCTGCAATGTATGCCAGGTTGAATAAAACTACCCTCCTGGGGAGATTTTCATGAGTGTGAATTTTGTTCATCTACACAATCATTCCGAATATAGCTTGCTGGATGGTGCCTGTCGGATTAATGAGTTGGTAACAGCGGCTCGAGAGTTGGGTATGCCGGCAGTAGCTATCACTGACCATGGCGTGCTTTATGGGGTTATAGATTTTTACCGCGCGGCTAAAAAGCAGGGAATAAAGCCGATAATTGGCTGTGAGGTTTATGTTGCTCCCCGCAGTCGTTTGGATAAAATAAAGGGTGTGGATGATAATCTGTATCATTTGACCTTGTTATGCAAAAACCAACAAGGTTATGAGAACCTGGTACAAATGGTCAGTCGTGCCTTTTTAGAGGGTTTTTATTATAAACCTCGGGTGGATAGGGAATTAATAGAGCAGTATAGTGAAGGCTTAATTGCTTTATCAGGCTGTGTTGCTGGTGAGATACCACGCCTACTATTAGACGGTAAAGAAAGGGAAGCACTGCAAACTGCTTTATATTACCGGGATGTTTTTGGTCCGGGTAATTTCTACCTGGAGGTACAGAACCACGGCCTTCAGGAACAAAAACAAATAATTCCTGGCCTCTATCAGATTAGTGATGAAACCGGAATTCCTTTGGTGGCCAGTAATGACGTGCACTACTTACGAAAAAAGGATGCTGCTGCTCACGATATTTTACTATGTATTCAAACCGGAGCGGTAGTAAACGATCCCCAGCGTATGCGTTTTTCCGGTAGTGAATTTTATATGAAAAGTCCTTCCGAAATGCAGGCTCTATTTCCAGAGCGTCCCGAGCTTATTGAAAATACCTTGCGGATAGCTGAAGAGTGCAATGTAAACTTTTCTTTTGGGGAGTTTCATCTACCTTATTTTGATATTCCTGCCGGTTACAGCGCTGAATCTTACCTGGACATGCTGGTACGGGAAGCATTTAACCAGAAATATCCGAATCCTTCCCCACAACTGGTGCAAAGGTTGGAACATGAAATTAGCGTAATCAACCGCATGGGATTTGCGGCCTATTTCCTAATAGTTCAGGATTTGGTCATTTGGGCTCAGCAAAATCGGGTACCGGTTGGTCCCGGTCGAGGTTCAGCTGCAGGGAGCCTGGTTTCTTACCTTTTAGGTATAACTACTATTGACCCTTTGAAATATGGCCTGCTGTTTGAACGTTTTCTTAATCCGGAAAGAGTAAGTATGCCCGATATAGACATTGATTTTTGCTTTGAGAAACGTGACCAGGTGATAGAATACATAATTAATCGATACGGTGCTGACCGGGTAGCCCAGATTATAACCTTTGGAACTATGGCAGCCCGGGCGGCTATACGAGATGTAGGTCGAGCTCTGGATATACCTTACGGCGATGTAGACCGGTTGGCGAAAATGATTCCAACAGAACTGGGGGTTAGTATAGAAAGGGCTCTGGAAATATCACCTGAGCTTATGCAGGCTTATCAAAATGATACTACAGCTCGCAAAATTGTTGATATGGCCAGAGCAGTTGAAGGAATGCCCCGGCACGCATCTATTCACGCAGCTGGAGTAGTGATTGGAAAAGAGCCTTTAACTTCTATTCTCCCGCTACAGAAAACTCCGGAAGGAAATGTAGTTACCCAATTTACCAAGGAAACGGTAGAGGATATAGGTCTTCTCAAAATGGATATTCTGGGATTAAGGACTCTTACAGTTATTGACCGGGCTCTAGACATAATAGAAAAGACCAGGGGGATAAAAATTGATTTAGAAAACATACCTCTGGATGATGCCGCTGTTTATGAATTGCTGACCCAGGGAAACACCATCGGGGTATTTCAATTGGAAAGTGACGGATTACGGCGGATACTAAGAGAAATGAAGCCCACCCGATTTGAAGACCTGATAGCAGCTATTGCTCTATATCGGCCTGGTCCATTGGGCAGCGGTATGGTAGAAGATTTTATAAAATGCAAGAATGGCTATCAAGAAATAGAGTACATTCATCCTTTGTTGGAAAATATACTTAAAGAGACTTACGGAGTTATGTTATATCAGGAACAGGTTATGCGGGTAGCCGGTGATTTGGCCGGTTTTAGCATGGGTGAAGCTGATATGTTGCGCCGGGCCATGGGCAAAAAGAAGCCGGAAGAGCTGGCGGCCCAGCGGGATAAATTTATTGAAGGAGCGGCCCGTTGCAATAATATTGATAGAAAGACCGCTACCCGGCTTTTTGACATAATGGAAAGTTTTGCAGGTTACGGGTTTAATAAAAGCCATTCCGCAGCTTATGCCCTGATTTCTTATGAGACTGCTTACCTCAAGACTCACTATCCGGTGGAATATATGTGTGCTTTCTTAAGCAGTGTGATTGATAACCAGGACCGAGTAGTATTCTATCTTAAAGAATGTCAAAAATTGCAGATTCCGGTCCTTCCTCCCGATATTAATGAAAGTTACGAGAATTTTACTGTAACCGGAGGAAAAATTCGCTTTGGTCTGGGAGCTATAAAAAATGTGGGTATTAATGCAGTAACAAATATAGTTGAAAATCGCAAACAAGGTCCATTTACCTCTCTGTTTGAGTTTTGCCAGCGGGTTGACCTGACCCATATTAACAAACGGATGATAGAAAACCTTATCTTAGCAGGTTGTTTCGATTCTCTAGGCATAACTCGTAAACAGGCTCTGTCAATAATGGATGAGTGCATAGAATTAGCAGTGCAGGTTAAACAGAGCCAGTCCAGTCAGCAGATGTCCCTTTTTGGTGATGTCAGTAAGATGGTTGAGGAACCCCTCCCGCAGGTTAAGGGGGAATTGGAGAACAGAGACCTGCTAAACCGAGAGAAAAAAGTTTTAGGTTTTTACGTTTCCGCAAATCCGCTGGATGAATACCGGGACTTGTTACCACTCCTTACCACCTACCAGGTGGCTGAATTACAGAATAACTTGAAAGTTAATTACGTACGGGTGGGAGGAACCGTGATTAACCTGGAGCGCAGGGTTAGTCGGCGTGGGGACAGCTATGCACGCTTTGTTCTGGAAGACCTCAGCGGCAGGATGGAGGTAATGGTTTTTCCTTCGGCTTATCGCAAGAACGCTAATAATCTCGAACCTGATGGGGTAGTGGTGATGGAAGGTTACCTGGATACCAGGGACGAACAACCTAAAATTTCCTTACGCCGGGTACAACCCATACCCACAAATCTCAAAGAGTTAAATATACGTATAGATGATAGTAACGACAATAGTAATAAAAGGAATGCTATGATAAATCTGATTAAAAAATTTCCGGGGGAGCAGGAAGTATTACTTCATCTGCCGGGACGTGTACTGATACTTAATGATAATTTTAAAGTTAGACCCCATATAGAATTGAAGTCCAAATTATCCGAACTCTTTGGTCGTGAAAATATCTGGTTTGCATAGACACTGAAGGACACACGGCAACGAAATCAGTGTATTCAGTGTCAAAAAGCTTCTATTTTAATAAATTGTAAAAGGGGGATTTGTGCATGAATGAAAACTATATAGGAGAAGATTATATTGTAATTAAGGCTCTGGAAAATGGGGTAAATCTGATGGGGCTTACTCGAGGACGCGATACCAAGTTTCACCATACTGAAAAACTGGACCAGGGTGAGGTCATGATTCTTCAGTTTACTGAACATACTTCCGCTATGAAAATCAGGGGAAATGCTGAGATATATACTCGCTACGGTATAGTAAAATCTGAAAATCCCAGCAGCGGGAGGTCAGGTAAATAAAGGAGGTTTATATTGGCCAGGGTAGCATTGTTAACCAGTGGCGGTGATGCGCCGGGTATGAATGCAGCTATCAGAGCAGTAGTAAGGTCGGCTATTTATCATCGCATTGAAGCATACGGCGTTTATCAGGGATTTGAAGGTTTAGTAAATGGCCATTTAAGCCCTATGACGCTGGGGTCGGTTGCTGATATCATTCATCGTGGGGGTACTATACTACGTACTTCCCGGTCCGTTGTGTTTATGGATGATGACGGCCGCAAACAGGCTTATGACCATTTAGAAAAGATGGGAATAGAACATCTGGTGGTTATCGGTGGAAATGGCAGTTTAAAAGGTGGGTATAAATTTTCCCAGATGGGAATTAATGTTATAGGGATACCGGCAACAATAGATAATGACATTGTTTATACTCAGGCTATTGGTTTTGACAGTGCCGTGAATACTGCCCTGGAAGCAATTAATCGTATTCGTGATACCGCAACCAGTCATGGCCGGGTATTTATAATAGAAGTAATGGGGAGAGACTGTGGAGAAATTGCCCTCCATGCCGGTGTGGCTGGAGGAGCAGAGTCTATTCTCATACCGGAGATAGCACCTGATTTAAATCAGGTATTAGATAAGATAAATAGGGGGACCCAGCGGGGTAAGTTGCACAGTATCATAGTTGTGGCCGAGGGTGTTTACCCGGTTATGGAACTGAAAGAAGAAATCGAAAAACGTACCGGGAACGATACTCGGGTAAGTATCCTGGGGCATACCCAGCGGGGAGGGACCCCGAGTGCGGTTGACCGTATCATGGCTTCCTGCATGGGCAAGGCCGCCGTTGATTGTATAATTGGCAACCAAAAAAATTTAATGATGGCTTACCGCGAGGAAAAAGTTCATCCAATTCCGTTGGCGGAAATTGTAAAGGGCAATAAGACACCGGAACTGGATATGTTTGAAATTGCTCGCATGCTATCAATATAATACGGAAAAATCTGTGTCCTTCCGCGTCAGAAAAGATTCAGTTAGGAGGTGGGAAGGTGAAGAAAACTAAAATTATTTGTACT
>DUMX01000137.1 GCA_012839665.1 Gelria sp. | reverse complement strand
CCCCCCTTAAATTTGAAAAAGTATATAATAATAAGTCCGTATGTTTATGGGGATATTGGCATTAAGATTAGTGTGTCGTTTTTTATGGTTCTATTGACAAGGGCCTTATATCCCCAAACACTTTATATATCACCCCCTTACAAAACTTTTGGTAGCTAAAGTAAATATTTGTTCTTCTACAAATATTTAGGATGCAAAGAACATGCCAACTATTTGGTCTAGTTTCCAAAAAAGCAGTTAACGTTCTATGTCCTGGCAGGGGAAGAAGTAGCTATACCATATGGCTCCTTGCATTACGATGTATTATTTATTAAGCCAAATTAGGCAAAAATCAGTCGAACAACTGGAGATAAATAAGAAAAGCCAATCATTATCAATAATACAATATTGCTAATTTGCAATTAATTGATGCAATAACGCAAAATCAATAATGCAACTCTTTATTATTACCAGACAATAATTCTAAAATTGTTCATTTGATGGTAAAATTTATATTGACATTGACTTGCTGAATGGTATGGAAAGGCGGGAAAAATAATATGGTAAAAACTTTATATATTACTAAACGAATTAATTACTCTGGAAAGGAGTTAGAGCCACATTGGATTTATCGTAATTTCAATATTATGGGGGATGCAGTAATTGCCTTCTGTGGTGAAGCTAATGTACCCCAATCATTTATGCTTGACCAGACTGATATTTTAGATAAAGCTTATATATATTCACCTTTGATGCTGCACTTTATTATTGAGCATTTTGACAATGACCTTAGCCTGGCTCTTTATCGGCAACGCCTGTTTTTAATAGGCATTAAAGATGAATTGGAGCAGCTTGGTATTCCGATAGTACGTCGGGTAGAAGCCCTGTATGCTAAAAACCGTAAGCTAACGGTATCAGTTGCTTCCAGCTCTAATGTGTCCACCCTGGTACACACTGGTATAAACATTGAAACGGATGATACACCAGTAAAAACTGCAGGTCTGGCAGAATTAGGGGTAAATGATATTCAATCTTTTGCTGAAAATGTAATGTTACGCTACCAGGTTGAACTAGAACAAATTTATGATGCTCGTTGCCGGATACGCGGCATAGTTGCCGGACATAGTCCGCACGGTTCAATAAAGATTGAGCCAGAATCTACTTAAATAGTGGGAGTATCAGGCTAATAACTTGTAATGTAACCGGGCTTAAACTAAAATATTACAGGGAAAGGAGATACGGTGGTGAGTGATGATAAAAGCAAATTGGAACTTATTGCTTTTAAAAGCTTTCCCAGTAATCCAGAATTAGTTTATATAATTGATTTTTTAAATAAAAGTCTGAAAGAAAAAAGGATAATGTTTGGCCTTAGTAAAGATAAGGAAAAAGAAGAAATGATAATAAACATTTATGAATATTAATTGGAGGGTTTCATGAGCAGGGAGATAAAGGAGTTTATAAAAGAAATAATAAGTATAGTGGTTATAGCCTTCATATTGGCTATGATTTTAAGGACCTTTGTAATTGAGGGTAGAATTATTCCTACCGGTTCAATGCTACCGACTATACAATTAAAAGACCGGGTTATGGTTAATAAGTTTATTTATCGTTTCAAAGAACCGGAAAGGGGAGATATAGTGGTTTTTGACCCGCCTGAAGCCCTGCAGACCAATCAGGACTATATTAAGCGTATTATTGGTCTACCGGGTGAACGGGTAGAAATGAAAAATGGAAAAGTTTACATAAATGACCGCCCGCTCAAGGAACCTTATCTGGCTGAAGCCCTTGATTACGAATATGGTCCGGTCGAGGTACCCGAAGGATGCTTGCTAGTTTTGGGTGATAACCGTAACCATAGTTTCGATAGCCATTATTGGAATGCCTGGCTAACTCAAGACAGGTTAAAGGGTAAAGCCTTCCTTACTTACTGGCCCTATAATCATATTAAATTATTAAAGCGGGAGGTTTCTTTCGAATGAGGATTCTGCTAACCAATGATGACGGAATCCATGCCCGGGGAATCCATACCCTGGTAAGGGAATTAAGTTCTATTGCTGAGCTTTACGTGGTGGCTCCGGATCGGGAGAGGAGTGGGACCGGGCATTCTATTACCGTTTTTGACCCTATTCGGGTAATAGAAACAAATATAGCTGATACTGATGGTGCCTGGATTGTTGGAGGAACTCCAGTTGACTGTGTGAAACTAGGGCTTAGTCGATTAGTTAACAATGTAGATTATGTGGTATCAGGAATTAATCATGGTCCTAACCTGGGTACTGATGTACTCTATTCGGGAACAGTGTCGGCAGCTGCTGAGGGCGTTATCATGGGCGTACCTTCTATTGCGGTTTCCCTTGATTCCTATGACGAAAACATGGAATTTGACTATGCCGCCAAGTTTACCCGTAATGTACTCCGGGTAGCTATGAAACGGGGAATAGAAGATAAAACTCTAATAAATATTAATATACCACCACTAGATGAAAAAGAAATTAAAGGTCTTAGGATTACTAAGCTCGGGGTGCGAAACTATGATAACCTCTTTGAAGAGAGACAAGATCCGCGTGGTAATACTTACTACTGGCTGGGCGGCGGAGTAATCAAAGAGGAACAAGAGGTTGATAGTGATGTGGTTGCCACCCAGGATGGATATATTAGCGTAACCCCGATTCACCTTGATTTGACTGATTACCAGCTGATTCAGGAGTACCGCAAGTCTTTTTCTGTCTATCTGAATTTTGGAGTCTCGAAATGATGTTTTTTAGCCTGCTGTTAAACACCCTGTTATTTTTTGTGGTGTTAAACATTTCTTATTTGCGACAAAAAAGACGGGACCCTGATTATCCGGACAAGCCTTTTAGTAAATTGGTGCTGTTTCCCCTGGCTCTTGGTATAGTATTTACCCTGATTGTAGATGTATTTAAGATATTTTTTATTTACCAAATGGTGCTTTTTGGGTTGGCTGCACTATTTCTTTACTGGGTTTTTTACTTTTTTAACCGGAAGTCAAGTTAAAAAAACATTTTGCTACTTTGTATAAAGTATAGTACCATTTTTACAGTTATGTTGATTACGAGGAGGTTATTGGATGAAGGTTTACCCTACTAGTAAAATTCGTAATATAGCTCTAGTCGGCCATGGAGGTACTGGAAAAACCTCCCTGGTAGAAGCAATGCTATTTAATACAGGAGCTATAAAAAGGATGGGAAAAGTCGATGACGGTAATGCCGTAGCAGATTATCTTCCCGAAGAGGTCAAACGAAAAATTACAATTAGTACAGCTCTGGTTCCCTGTGAATACAGAGACCATAAGATAAATGTTCTCGATACTCCAGGTTATGCTGATTTCTATTTTGAAGTAACCGGTGCTTTACGGGTAGTAGATTCCATAGCAATAGTCCTGTCCGCAACTGCAGGAGTAGAGGTGCAAACTGAAGTAATTTGGGAAGATTTCCCGGAGGTTCCCAAAATGGCATTTATAAATAAAATGGACCGGGAACATGCCGATTTTTATAAAGTACTGGACGAAATGAAAGAAAGCTTCACCAATAATATCGTCCCGGTACAACTACCTATAGGAGCAGAGGATAATTTTAAAGGTGTAGTTGACCTGGTCAAAATGAAAGCCCTGATTTTTGAGTCCGACACTGGCAAAATCAATGAAACTGATATTCCTGCCGACATGATGGACGATGTAGAAAACTATAAAGAGGAATTAATCGAGGCTGCCGCTGAAGCTAACGATGAACTGCTTACCAAATATCTGGAAGGCGAAGAACTTACTGATGCTGAAATATTGGAAGGCATTAAGGATGCTACCATTAACGGTTCAACTGTTTTTGTTTTCTGTGGTTCCGCCCTTAATAATATAGGTATAAAGCCATTTATGGATTTTATTATTGATTGTAGTGCTACTCCAGATACTAATCCTATTGTTAAGGATAAAGATTTGGATAATGAACCCCTGGCCGCCCAAGTTTTCAAGACTATAGCTGACCCCTATTACCAGTAAAGACTCGGAACATAT
>DUMX01000136.1 GCA_012839665.1 Gelria sp. | reverse complement strand
AAGCATTTGACCCCAAGGGCATAATGAATCCCGGGAAGCTGATTTAATAAGAAAATAGACCAGGGGAATAGACGCGGAAAACGCGGAATAGTAAAATTATTTATTAAAAATCCGCGTAAATCCTTACTATTCCGCGTTTTCCGCGTCTATTCCCCTGGTCTATTTTCTTATTAAATCAGCTTCCCGGGATTCATTATGCCCTTGGGGTCAAATGCTTTTTTAATCTCCTTCATATACTGCCAGGCTTGACCATGTTCCAATTCTGCATATTTACGTCGGACTGCTCCTACCCCGTGTTCACCAGTAGTGGTCCCTTCCATTTCTATAGCCAGGAGGTGTATGTCGTGAACTAGTTGCAGTACTTTTTCCACTTCTTCCGGATTTTCTGGGTTTATTACCGGGGCGGTGTGTACATTGCCATCACCGATATGGCCATAGTTGACCACCTTGATACCATATTTATCACCCAGGGCTCGTATAGCCCGCAGAGTATCGGCGACTTTGGCCAAGGGTACACTAATATCCTCACCGGCAAATATGCGACTGCCATCCTTCCTTACTCGGGCAGCGGCAGTAGCCGTAATACTCCTACCTTCCCAAAGCTCTGCCATGCGCTTTTCCTCAGTCGACCACTCCACATTGCGAGCCCGTTTACCTGCCACTTCTTTAATCACCTGACCATCATATTTTACGGAAGGTGGATTACCATCTACTTCAAATAGCAGTATAGCTTCGGCATCAGGTAGATTAATTTCAGGCTTAAACTGGTTGACCGCCTGAATAGCGGAACTGTCGAGTATCTCAATACCGGAGGGAAGAATCCCGGACTGATAAACATCCAGAACTGTTGCCGGGGCATCATCCAAGTTATCAAAAACTGCCATGGCTATACCGCGGGCTTTAGGCCGGGGCCAGCAGCGCAGGCGGATTTGAGTGATAACTCCCAGTATGCCTTCTGAGCCTACCATTAGTTTGGTCAGGTTGAGGCCGGAAACATTTTTGATGCAACGGGCTTTCATACCACCGGTAGTGATAATGTCGCCATTGGCCAGGACTATTTCTAGTCCCAGAATATATTGCTCGGTACAACCATATTTTACTGCTCGCAAACCACTGGCATTATTAGCTACCATCCCCCCAATGGTACACATCTGACTGCTACCCGGGTCGGGAGGGAAAAATAGATTATATTTTGCCAGTTCTTTATTTAAATCGGCATGTATTACCCCGGGGCGGAGAATAACCTGCATATTCTTAGCATCAACCTCAACTATTTCATCCCAGGTGGACAGGTCCAAAACTATACCGCCCTTTAAGGCGACACATCCACCAGTTTCGCCAGTGCCAGCACCGCGGGGAATAATATCAATGTTATTATCAAAGGCAAGTTTCATTATTTTTTGAACTTCTTCCGTAGAGCGTGGCAAAACCACGGCCCAGGGGTTGGCTGGTTCTAGTTTGGTTAAAAATGAACTATCATAAGAATAGTACATCAAATCCAGCTCGTCATAGAGAACTTTATCCTTGCCTAGCATTTTAACTAGTTCTTTTTGTAACGCTGATTTATCCATGCTTTAGTCCCCCTTGACAATTTAAAAAACTGATATCAAAATCCCTGCCTATTATATCACAAAGCTGGCAACTGGGATTATAAATATATGGGGTATACGGTATAATCTTAATAAGAAAATAGACGGGGATTAGACACTGAAGGACACTGATTATTTATGATTAACACTGATTTTTTTAAAATAAACCTGACCCCAGCTACTATTT
>DUMX01000009.1 GCA_012839665.1 Gelria sp. | reverse complement strand
GATTGCTTGTGCTGGCTGTCAACTATTCTACATTGCGTGAAAACCTGAAAAAGTATTGCGATGTTGCTAATCAAGATTTAGAAACCATAATAGTTACCAGAAAAAGCGGTGGTAATGTAGTGCTGATATCTGAAAGTGAATATAATAATCTTTTAGAAAATCTTTATATTAGAAGTAATCCGGAATACTATAACAAGCTCCTGCAATCGATTGAAGAATTGAAATCAGGAAGAACCGTTCAGGCAGAGCTTGCTGATGAATAAAGTATTTACTAATACGGCCTGGAAAGAATATCTATATTGGCAAAATGAAAATAGACAAATATTAAGACGTATTAACGAATTAATTAAAAACATTGAACGTAACGGCAATACGGGTATCGGTAAACCGGAACCATTAAGACATGAATTATCAGGGTATTGGAGTAGAAGGATCAATAATGAGCATAGATTGATATATTCTATAGACGAAAAAAATATTTATATTATTTCCTGTCTTGGTCATTATTAAATCACTTTTTCAAATCGCAGACAAGGAGATGGTTCGCTTGTTTACGATTGACAAGGACGGGGGCGGTTGGTTAAACTATTGGTTGTAAACAAGTCGATATTTGGCGATGAAGAGGAGTAGTAGGAAGGCTTTAACCCTTTACAGAGAGCCGGGTGGCTGGAAACCGGCAGGGAGAAATTTCCGAAGGCGCTTTGGAGCTACAGGAGGAACGCCATTAAGGTTAGTAAAGCCTGAAGCTTCGAGGTGGGCTTTTAGCCAATCAGGGTGGAACCGCGGGTAAACCCGTCCCTGTCCGTAAGGACGGGGTTTTTTATTTTTATAAACTAAGGAGGTTAGTACATGAATTTTCAGGAGATTATCCTGCGTTTAGAGAATTACTGGGGGAAACAGGGTTGTATAATCCAACAACCATATGATGTGGAAAAGGGAGCAGGTACTATGAATCCGGCTACCTTTTTAAGGGCCCTGGGACCAGAACCCTGGAAGGTAGCTTATGTGGAGCCTTCACGTCGGCCTACGGATGGCAGGTATGGTGAAAACCCTAATCGTTTGCAGCATTATTATCAATACCAGGTGATACTTAAACCGTCACCGGATAATGTAATTGAGCTTTATTTGGACAGTCTATGTGAACTGGGTATTGACCTGGGTAAGCACGATATTCGCCTGGTGGAGGATAACTGGGAATCACCTACCCTGGGAGCCTGGGGACTAGGTTGGGAAGTTTGGCTGGATGGTATGGAAATAACCCAGTTTACTTATTTCCAGCAATGTGGAGGTTTCGACTGTTTTCCCGTTTGCGCTGAAATTACCTATGGTTTGGAGCGCATAGCTATGTATATCCAAAACCGGGAAAGTGTTTTTGATATAGAATGGGTAGACGGTATCAGCTATGCTGATGTTCATCACCAGGCGGAAATAGATTACTCCCACTATAATTTTGAATTAGCCTCGGTAAATACTTTGAGCAACATGTTTAACCTCTGTGAAGAGGAAGCTCAAAAAATAATAGCCCGGCACCTGCCCCAACCTGCATATGACTATGTGTTAAAATGCTCCCACCTGTTTAACCTCCTCGATGCTCGGGGAGCAATAAGCGTAACTGAGCGTACCGGTTATATTACCCGCATACGCCACCTGGCTCGATTGGTGGCAGAAGAATATTTGGAGCAACGGAAGAGACTGGGTTATCCCTTACTCAAGGACGAAGAACTTAGAAAAAACTTAATAATAGATGAGGGGGTGCTATAGATTGACTAGAGACCTTTTACTAGAAATAGGAGTGGAAGAAATGCCTTCAGCCTACATGGGCAGGGCTATAGCTGATTTAAAAACAAAGGCGCAAAAACAACTTGATGATGCCCGCCTCGCTTATAAGGAAATATGCAGTTACGGTACCCCGCGTCGGCTTACTCTTTTTGTACAAGGCCTGGAGGAAAAACAACCGGATGCTTTCAGTGAAATTCGAGGCCCCAAGAAATCTATAGCCTTTGACCAGGAAGGTAATCCTACCAAAGCTGGACTAGGTTTTGCTCGTAGCCAGAAGGTGGAATTGAAAGATTTGGAAGTTCAAGAAGTTGGGGGAGTCGAGTATATATTTGTAATAAAGAAAGAAAAAGGACATGACAGTACGGCAATCCTCCCCGGTATTTTGCTGAATATTATTAACAGTCTGGCCTTTTCCAGGTCCATGCGTTGGGGTTATTATCATATTCGTTTTGCCCGTCCCATCAGATGGTTGCTGGCCTTAATGGGGAGCGAAAAAATCGACATCCAGGTCGAGAATATTAAGAGTACTAATGAGACTTATGGTCATCGTTTTCTATCTCGTGGAGCGTTGCCGGTTAAGGATGTTCAGCATTACTTCCAGGTCCTGCGGGAGAATTATGTGATTTTAAATCAGGAAGAAAGAAAAGAACTGATTAGAAAACAGGTCTTAGATGCCGCTGCTGCTGCAGGAGGCCGGCCTATGGAAAATGAGAAGCTGTTAGAGGAGATAACTTACCTTTTAGAATATCCTACCGCTTTTTATGGCCGTTTTTCTCCATCTTATTTAGAGGTACCAGCGGAAGTACTGACTACATCTATGATTGAGCACCAGCGCTATTTCCCGGTTTTTGATAACCAGGGGCAGCTCCTGCCCGGTTTTATCGGGGTACGTAATGGAACTGATGATAACCTCGATATAGTTC
>DUMX01000371.1 GCA_012839665.1 Gelria sp. | reverse complement strand
CGGGGTAGCTGCAGCATTTAAAGGCGGATTTATTAGCGGTTATCCTGATGGAACCTTCAAACCCCAGGGTAATACCACCCGGGCGGAAGCAGTTAGCTTAATACTAAAAGCAATCTAATACAATCCATAGAGAGAATTGAAAAAGAGGCTTCTGCCCTGCAGAAGCCTCTTTTTATATAAAGCTTACTAATCAATCTCAATTCCATATTTTATTATTTCCTCTACAATTCCCAGCGGTTCCCTAAATTCTTGTAGAGTAAAAGGTTGCGGTTGTAAATCAATATCGTAATCCATTGCCTGTAAAAATAAAAAACGAAATCCTTCAATCCTTTCAATATTTTCAAAATGGCTTGAAAATATGGCCAGGTCAATATCACTGTCAGAAGTATATGTTCCCCGGGCATATGAACCAAAAAGAAACGCCTTTTCAACTGGAATCTGGTTCCTTATCTGGTTTATATAATCTTTTATTGTTTGCTGAATTGACTCAGGGATTGCAGCCACAAAAACACCCCCTCAGTTCTGGTTAACACCTCTTTTGCTTTTACCTCGCCAACCCTTTCCGATATCTTTTGCTTATAAGCCGGATATCGTTCAGAAATATAATAATACAATAAATCAGCAAAAAATGGTTTATGTTCCACAACTTTTTGGTCAAACGATTCGTCCACTACCAGGCTGCTATATTCCTTCTTACCGAAAATAGCATCAAATATAATCCAGATATTATGCGTTCGCTTTGCTTCTTCACCTGTATATAATACGTGCAACCCTTTAACCTGCTTCTCAATTGCCTGCTGGCACATGAAAACCACATATAAATATCGCCCGGCTGCTAACATCGCTTTAGCTGTTTCCAAATCGTATTTAGCAGCTTCTTCCCAATAAATATATTTTTCCGATGGTTCCATATCTTTATATCACAACCTCGATACTTCCTTTTCAAATTTATTATAACACACCCACCTATTACCATCAATTTACATTTATTGATACAGGAATCTGGGATCAAGTTAAGAACGACAATAATTATGGAGACTTCAACACGACGATGTTGCAGTCCGGCAGCCCTATATTATTGACATTTCCGATCATTGGTCCGAGAATTCCATCAATAGGATGAACGGTCTTTCCCTGATTGAAGGATACCTGGTCCCTGAAAATCCTGATACTTCAAATCGACCGCCACACCCGCCTGGCGGAAAAACTAAAATAAATTTTTTCAAAAAATAGTCCAACAAGATAGTCCATTCGGACGATGCGCAAAACAAAATCTCATTCTATAGTTAATCTGTAGGATAGGATTTTTTGTTTTATATGGAAAGGGAGGGCACCCGTGTGAATTACATCAAAACCGTGCTGCCTATGAAGGACTATCGGCTTTTTATGGAAATGGAAAGCGGAAGTACGGTAACGGTAGACCTCTCCGGCAAGCTGCACACCATGAAATACGGCCAGCTTGCCGACAAAGCATTCTTTAAAACCGCCACCACCGACGACGATTATGTCATTTGGGGCGGCGGGCGGCTGCGCCTAACGGTCAATGAACTGATGGAAGTGGTTTTGCTGGGATGATTGAGGGGTGAGTAAAGTTGTAGTGAAGATAACCCGATTACACACTAGTAAAACAAAGGAGAGGAAACGGGAATGACTGGTAACAAATTCAGCGGGATTACCCACTTTTTAAAAGGAAAGAGAAGTTTTTATGCCCTCATGCTGGCTATGATATTTATGTTTACTACTACCATAGTGGCTTATGCTGCAATAGAGGCTCCGACCGCTGACCCGCTAGCTGGAACTTACGGTGGAAAGCAAAATGTTGAGTTGAAAACACAAACCGTAACAGCATCGGTTTATTATACGACTGACGGCAGCGTTCCAACAACTGCCAGCAACCTGTATACCGATCTGATAGAAGTAGCATCTAACATGACCATTAAGGCTTTTGCGGCGAATGGCACAGTTAGCAGCGAGGTATACGAATTTAAATATGTAATTTTTGATGGCGGCAGCGGCACGGAGTTAGACCCCTATCTGGTCGCAACGGCCGAGCAACTCAACAATGTAAGGTATCACCTTAATAAGCATTTCAAACAGACAGTAGATATAGACCTTAGCAGTTATAATACCGGTTCCGGTTGGCAGCCCATCGGCAGTAATAGTTCTCCATTTACCGGTACATTCAACGGCAACGGCAACACCATTAGCTACCTTACTATTAACCGGAGTACTGAGAATTACGTAGGTTTGTTTGGTTTTACCGGAGTTGAAGCCGAAATCAAGAATGTGAAACTAGAGGAAACGAATGTAACTGGTAGTTTCTACACCGGCGGACTGGTAGGATGGAATTGCAATGGTACAATCACCGACTCCTACGCCACCGGTGCTGTCGCTGGTGATTACTTTGTCGGTGGACTGATAGGAGTCAATTACAATGGTGCAATCACCAACTCCTATGCTACCGGTGCTGTCGCTGGTGATTACGCTGTCGGCGGACTGGTAGGTTTGAATTCTAATAAACAATACGGCAACGAAACCATAACTGACTCCTATGCCTCTGGTAATGTCACTGGTACCAAATCTGTCGGCGGACTGGTAGGAGACAATTACAATGGTGCAATCACCAACTCCTACGCCACCGGTAATGTAGAAGGCACAGAAGGTGTCGGCGGACTGGTGGGATACAATGGTGGTGTAATTACCGACGCTTACGCTATCGGTGTTGTAATAGGTACAAGCAATGTTGGCGGACTGGTGGGTAATAATAATAATGGTACGGTCACTGCTAGTTTTTGGGACACAGATACATCAGGGACGGATTCATCAGCCGGTGGTGATGGCGCTATAGGTAAAAATACAACGGATATGAATCTGCAAGGAACTTATGAAGGTTGGGATTTTGATAAAGTTTGGGGTATTAATGACAGTGATAATAATAGATACCCTTTCCTAAGATGGCAGGGATACAAACATGTACAGACCCATGCACTGAATATTACAGCAGCATCAGGTGGCAGTATTACCAACGGCAACAGCGGTAATTATCCTGCCAACACAGTTATTAACATCACCGCAACTCCGTCCTCCGGATACAGCTTCAATAAATGGACTTCCACCAGCGGTGGCACCTTTGCCAATGCCAATAACGCCAGCACCACCTATACCATGCCGGTAAATCCGGCTACAATTACGGCAACCTTTACACCCACCGGGGACGGGTCCGGCGGCGGAAGTTCGGGAGAAGGCGGCGGTAGCAGCACCAGTACCACTCCTTCCGGAACACACGTAACCCCCTCAGGTCGAACCGCAAATCAAAACGGGGTAAACCTTACCTTCCCTGCCGGAGCGGTGGAAAGTGATATCCAAGTACAGGTGAAAGCAGCAGCTCTGACCACAGG
>DUMX01000135.1 GCA_012839665.1 Gelria sp. | reverse complement strand
TATGGGCACACAGCAGCTTTCGGTAGGAAGTGTAGGGAACGGCCCCTGTGCCGTTCCGTCATGTTGTCGTAATACCGGTTGCAGCTATTTTCATGGGTGGTTGCGTGGGCTGGTTTTTTGCAGTAGAAGAAAGAAGGGATAAGTGGCGTGGGTTTTCCGGTACAGCGGATGAGGCGCTTGAGGGTTAATGAAAGTATACGCAGTATGGTCAGAGAAACGGAGTTGTCTCTAAAAGGTATCATCTATCCCCTTTTTGTAGTTTATGGTAGTGATAAAAGGGTGCCTATACCATCTATGCCAGGCATTTATCAATTCTCCCTGGACCGCCTCGCGGAAGAATTAGAAGAAGTAAAAGCATTAAATATACCGGCAGTCCTCCTTTTTGGGATTCCGGAACACAAGGATGCGTTGGGAAGTTCGGCATATCAGGCTGACGGGGTAATACAGAACAGCATTAAGCTAATCAAGGATAAATATCCAGATATTACGGTTATTACTGATGTTTGCTTATGCGAGTATACCGATCATGGACACTGTGGAGTAGTGGAAAGGGATGGCTATGTAAATAATGATGCTACTTTGGAACTTTTGGCTCAGGAGGCTTTATCCCATGCTGAAGCCGGCTGTGATATGGTGGCACCATCTGATATGATGGATGGCAGGATTGGTTTTATAAGAAAAAGCTTGGATGATAATGGCTTTAATAATTTACCTATAATGGCTTATTCAGCCAAGTATTGTTCCAGTTTTTATGGGCCTTTTCGTGATGCGGCAGACTCAGCTCCTCAATTTGGGGACCGTAAAACTTACCAAATGGATCCGTCCAATATTAACGAGGCTTTAAGGGAAGTGGCTCTAGATATAGAAGAAGGTGCAGATATAGTTATGGTTAAACCGGCTCTACCTTACCTGGATGTAATCCGAGCAGTTAAGGAGAAGTTTGCCTATCCTACCGCAGCTTATAACGTAAGTGGTGAATATTCTATGATTAAGGCGGCAGCGTTACAGGGTTGGTTAGATGAGGATCGGGTAATGGTTGAATCGCTTATTTCTATTAAACGGGCTGGAGCAGAAATGATTATAACCTATTTCGCCAAGGACTTGGCCCGGTTATTGAGGAGTCGATAAGTATGTTGGTATCATGGAACACAACTAATCAGTGTAATATGTTTTGTGACCATTGTTACCGGGAGGCGGGTGCACGCCTGGAGGATGAACTGGATACTGACCAGGCTAAAAAGCTTATTCGGGAGATTAAAAAAGCCGGGTTTCGCATTATGATTTTCAGTGGGGGAGAACCCCTTATGCGCCCGGATATT
The DNA here is from genome assembly GCA_012839665.1 of Gelria sp. Classification (GTDB taxonomy): domain Bacteria; phylum Bacillota; class Syntrophomonadia; order Syntrophomonadales; family Syntrophomonadaceae; genus UBA4844. Next base: position 9,279 of record DUMX01000135.1, on the reverse strand, counting down.
TATGAACTGGGCGTTTATGCTACCAAACAAGGTTTAAGGCCGGTACTGGGTACTAATGGTTCTCTGATTACCCCGGAGGTGGCTGGTGCATTAAAAGAAGCTGGATTTATGGCGGCCGGGGTTAGTTTAGATAGCCTGGATGCTAAGAAGAACAATACTTTTCGTAAACTGGACCAGGCCTTTGAGCTTACTCTTGCAGGTATGGAGAATCTTAAAGCAGTTGGTCTACCATTTCAGGTGCATACTACCGTAATGGACTGGAATGTCGAAGAACTGGAAAGCATTACTGATTTTGCTGTACAAATAGGTGCAATGGGCCATCATATATTTTTCCTGGTACCAACCGGGCGAGCTGTTAATATAGAAGAAGAAGCACTGCGGGTGGCGGAATACGAAAAAACCATAGCCCGCGTAATGGAGAAACAAAAGCAAGTAAAAATTGAGATAAAGCCTACCTGTGCACCCCAATTTATGCGGGTGGCCGATAAGAAAGGGATTCCCGTTCGTTTCAGCCGGGGTTGTTTGGCAGGAATCAGTTATTGCATAATCAGCCCCCGGGGGGATGTACAACCCTGTGCCTATATGGACATCCGTTTGGGTAATGTGAAAGAACAAGCTTTTGATGAAATATGGCATGAAAATGCTATGTTGCAGGAATTACGTTCTACAGACTACAAGGGTAAATGTGGTATTTGCGATTATAAAGAACTGTGCGGGGGATGCCGGGCACGAGCCTACTATTACAGCGGCGGTGATTACATGGCCGAAGATGAATGGTGTTTGTATCGACCCAGGGGGTATGAAGAATCATGAATCTGGACAGTTTAGACCGTCAACTTTTAAATCTGATGCAAAATGATTTTCCCTTGACTACGAGGCCATATCTAGATTTAGCCAGGAAACTTGATATTAGTGAGGACGAGGTGTTAACTCGTATCCAAATTATGAAACAAAGGGGTCTTATTCGCCGCACAGGTGCGATTATAGATTCACGGCAAATAGGGTTTTATTCTACCCTTTGTGCTTGTCGGGTTGAAAATGAACAAATAGATAAAGTAGCTGCTATTATTAATGCGCAAAAGGGTGTAACTCATAATTACGTCCGCGATCATTTTTATAATATATGGTTTACATTAACTGCTCTTTCCCAGGACGAGGCTGTAAAGATAATAAAAGATATGGAACAAACTGTCGGAATTAAGATTCTAACTATGCCTGCCATAAAAACCTACAAAATAAGAGTTAGTTTGAATATGGGTGAAAGTAATGAAGATTAGCGATATTGATAGAGAAATAATAAGATTTATTCAGGGCGATATTCCGGTGGAGTCCCATCCTTTTGCTTCCCTGGCTAACCATCTTAACCTGAGTGAGGAGCAAATTGTTGAGCGTATCAGAGATTTACACGATCAAGGTATAATAAGGCGTTTTGCAGCCATACTGCGGCATTATAATGCCGGTTTTAGAGTGAATGCCATGGTTGCCTGGCAGGTTGCAGTAGAGGACGCTGATCGGGCAGGAATGATTATGGCGGGGTTTGATGAGGTAAGTCACTGTTATCTGCGTGATGTACCTGAGGAGTTTGGCTATAATTTGTTTTCGATGATTCATGCCCGTGGTGATGAACAAATAAATACCGTGCTCAAAGAACTATCCTCTCAAACCGGGATAAGCGATTATATTGTTATCAAGAGTGTGCGCGAGTTAAAAAAGGTTAGTATGGAATACGTGTAGGGAATTGAGAGTTAAGAATTAAGAATTATCGTTGAAATGCTTGAGCATTTCCCTTTGAATTCTGGAATACTGATATAAGGAGGGCAGAAGTTGAAAAGAGAGAAATCAGAAGAGCTTTTTGCCAGGGCTTTAGAGTTAATGCCCGGGGGGGTTAACAGTCCAGTCAGGGCTTTTAAATCAGTGGGCATGAATCCACTTTTTATTAAAGAAGCCCAGGGTTCTAAAATTTATGATGTAGATGGTAATGAGTATATCGATTATGTATGCTCCTGGGGGCCATTGATTCTGGGGCATAGTCATCCCCAGGTAATTGAGGCTATATGCCAGGCTGCTCAGCGGGGAACTAGTTATGGAGCACCTTGTGAAGGTGAAATCGAACTAGCTCAACTTATTTCGGAAGCTATACCTTCGATGGAAAGAGTCCGTATGGTTAACTCTGGGACTGAGGCAACTATGAGTGCCATCAGGTTAGCCCGTGCCTATACCGGTAGGAACAAAATACTTAAGTTTGAGGGCTGTTATCATGGACACGCAGATGCTTTTTTATTAAAAGCTGGTTCTGGTCTATTAACGGCAGGCGTTCCTAGTAGTCCGGGAGTACCAGAAGCTGTCGTACAGGATACGCTAGTGGCAAGGTATAATGACCTGGATTCGGTAAAAAAACTTTTTCAGGAATGGGGTCAGGAAATTGCAGCCGTAATTGTGGAGCCGATAGCTGGAAATATGGGATTAGTACCAGGAGAACCTGAATTTTTACAGGGATTACGCAGTATTACTGAGCATAACGGCAGTTTGCTAATTTTTGACGAAGTAATCAGTGGCTTTCGGCTCTGTTATGGTGGTTTTCAGAACTTTAGCAACATAATACCGGATATTACCACATTGGGTAAGATAATTGGTGGAGGGTTACCAGTAGGAGCTTATGGTGGCCGTAAAGAAATTATGGAACAGATTGCTCCCAGTGGGAATGTTTATCAGGCAGGTACCTTGTCAGGAAATCCGCTAGCTATGGCTGCCGGTGCTACTACTCTTAAAATACTAAAGGATACTGATTGGTATGACCGCTTGGAAGTAATAACCTATGTTCTAACCAACCAGTTAAAAACCGTTTTTGAGGAGCATGAATTATATTATACAATCAATCGCCTGGGTTCAATGTTTTCTATCTTTTTTACAGAAAAAAATGTAGACAACTATGAGGCGGTGATGAGCTGTGATACCCAGAAATATGCCCAGTTTTACCAGGAAGTGTTAAAGGAAGGCATATACCTGCCTCCGGCCCAATTTGAAGTTAGTTTTCTATCCTGTGTTCATGATTTAGAAGATGTTGATAAAACTATTGCTGCGGTAAACAGGGCTCTGGACAGAATTGTCTAGGGAGGGGAGCTTATTGGATAATGATTGGGATATTTTCATTTCCAGGTTTGAAGCACTCAGCAAAATAGACCTGAAATCCTATAAAAGGCCACAGATGGAAAGACGTATTAACAGTTTTATGCGCAGTGTTAACGCTGATAATTATAGTAGCTTTATTAATATTTTAAAGACTAATCGGGAAATATATCGTAAGTTTCTTGACCATATTACTATAAATGTATCCGAATTTTTCCGTAACTCGAATCAATGGGAAACTTTAGAGAAGCAAATCATTCCGGAATTACTTAAGGATAATAAAAAACTAAAAATATGGAGTGCCGGCTGCTCTACTGGTGAGGAAGCTTATTCCTTAGCAATGATGTGCAGTGAAAGACATATTAATCTGAGTGAATCTATTCTGGCCACTGATATCGATAATGAAGTCCTGGATAAAGCAGGCCTGGGTATCTATTCGGAAAAAGCGGTACAATCAATGCCGCCTACATATCTTAAGAAATATTTTGTAGCCGAAGGTAATTATTATCAGATAAAGGACAATATAAAACAAATGGTCCGTTTCCGACAACAAGATTTGTTGAAGGATAGCTTTGAGAGGGGATTCAACCTCATTCTTTGTAGAAATGTAGTAATATATTTTACAGAGGAGAGCAAACAAAGATTATACCGAAAATTTTGTGATGCGTTGCGGCCCCGGGGTGTACTTTTTATAGGAAGCACAGAACAAATTTTTCAGGCCCGGGAACTTGGATTACAATCAATCGCCACGTTTTTCTACCAAAAAACTTAGTTTTCTAAATAGCTTCACAAAATTTTATCAATTGACCTAAAAAAGCAGGAAAAATTATATCGATATCGAACGTTATTATTGATATGCCTATTTTATTATGATGTTGTAAATTATATTTTTAACCCTGGCAGGCAATGTGCCGTGGGCAAAAATATATATATCTTGATCCATGGGGGTGATGAAGAGAGCTGGTTTTGCTTTTCAGTGTTATCTTAACAGTTCAGCAAATGGAAAAAATTATTATTTAGTTGAAAAGGAGGAATGAACTTGAAGGTTCTAGTATGTGTTAAGCAGACATTTGACACAGAAGCCAAAATCGAGTTAAAGGATGGCAAAATTGCAGATGCAGGTATTAATCTGATTATTAATCCCTATGATGAAGTTGCAGTTGAAGGTGCTATCCAGTTGAAGGAGAAGGGCCTGGCCAAAGAAATCGTTATACTTGCAGCTGGTGCTGATAAGGCTATTGATGCTATCCGCACTGCCCTGGCTATGGGTGCTGACAGAGGTATACTTGTTAACCAGGATCCGAGTGCTGATGAATATGCCAGAGCAGTTGCTTTAGCAGCTGCCATTAAGGATGAGAATCCGAATTTAATATTAGCAGGGCATGTTGCTGCTGATGATGGCTCTTCACAGGTTCCCACTCGTGTTGCCGAGATTCTTGGCTTACCCCATATCAACGTTATCACCAGCTTGGATATCGCTGATGGAAAGGCTGTAGCTTCCAGTGAAGCTGATGGCGGAACCCAGGTAACCGAGGTTACTTTACCGGCCGTTATTTCCAGTCAGGTAAGCTGGAACGAACCTCGTTATCCTTCTATGAAGGGTATTATGCAGGCTAAGAAGAAACCGGTAGCCACAGTTGAGGCTGCTGCAGCTGATAATAAGACAACTATCGTTGAATTTGCTTTACCCCCGGCTAAAGCAGCTGGAGTTAAGATTGAAGATGAACCCGAAGTAATGGCTACGCAGCTTGGAGACTGGATGAAGAACACTGTCAAAGTCGAAGTGAAATAATTAACTAATAATTATTTACTTAATATATAAGGAGGGTAATTGATGGCAGGAACATGGGTATTTGTAGAACAAAGAGACGGTAATATCCGTAAAGTAACATTTGAGATGCTCACAGAAGCCAAAAAATTCGGTGATGAAGTAAGCGCCGTTGTTTTTGGTAAAGACGTTAAAGGTCTGGCTCCGGAATTTGCCAAATACGGAGCAGAAAAAGTATATGTTGTTGAAGGCGATGTATTTGCTGAATATAACACTGGAGCTTATGTAGCCCAAATGGCTGCTATGATTAGTGAATTTAGCCCTAATGCAATTTTATTTGCTCACAGTTTTAATGGTAGAGATTTTGGCTCCAGACTGGCTCAGAAATTAGAAGCAGGTCTGGCAACTGATGTCATTGGTGCCGAAATTAGTGCAGGTAAGGGCGTATTTACCAGATCTATTTATGCTGGTAAAGCTTTGGCCAAGGTAGAAATTACTACCAGTCCGATATTGGCTACAGTCCGCCCCGGCGTATTTGAAGTTGAAGAGGGAGCTGGCGCCGGTGAAGTAGTAGAACCTGCTGTGGCTGCTACCGATGCTGATGTATATCAGACTGTAAAAGAGTTTAAACCTACCATTTCAGCTCGTCCTGAACTGACCGAGGCACCAGTAGTAATATCTGGTGGTCGTGGATGTAAAGGCCCCGAGGGAATTAAGCTGGTTGAAGATTTAGCTGACATGCTTGGTGGTGCAGTTGGTGGTTCTCGTGCATCTATCGACTCTGGTTGGTTGGGTCATGAATTACAGGTAGGACAGACCGGTAAGGTAGTTAACCCCAACCTGTATATTGCCGCTGGCATTTCCGGAGCTATCCAGCATCTGGCTGGTATGTCTTCTTCCAAATTTATTGCTTCAATTAATACTGACCCTGAGGCTCCGATATTCGGGGTATCTGATTTTGGTGTAGTGGGTGACTTGTTCAAAGTTATTCCTCTTCTGATGGACGAACTGAAGAAGTAGTTAACCTCCATTGGAGATGGTGTTTACTGGATATACGTTTCTTTCGTATATCCAGTAAATTACCTCATATATATAGTGTTATAGAGGAGGGGAGAAATTAATGATTTACGGGTATACACCATTAGAAGGCGGCTATGATATTCCCATGCGGGTCGTTGGGGCTAATGTTCCCTACGAATGGCTCATTTATATTTTAATGTTTATTCCTATTGGAATTTTCCTCTATGGTTTTTATGACAAAGCAAGGGTATGGTATCTGGCCAAGGGTGAATTGCACCGGAATGATAGAGTAGGTGCCCGTATTTGGTCCTGGTTTCTATTCAGCTTTGCCCAGGCTCGAGTTATTCGTAAACCGCTTGCAGGCTTTATGCACGCTTTCCTTTTCTGGGGTTTTCTGGTACTGGCCATAGCTGCAGGCGTAGATGCATCCCACCACTGGCTTGGTTTCCCGAACATTGAGGGGAATTCTTATATTTACTTCTCCGCTGTGGTAGATATATTCGGATTATTAGCTATGATTGGTATTATAGTTCTGGCAGTAATCAGATATATCCAGAAACCAGAGCGCCTTAATGATACCCGCGCCGAAGATGGATGGATGATTCTTTTAATTTTCGCAATTTTGCTTACCGGGTACTTTATCGAAGGTTTAAGAATAGCTGCTCAAATTCAAATGTCAACTACTTTTGACCAAATTGCTTATGAACAGATTGCATCTCCAATCGGCTGGCTCTTTGCTAGCATGTTTAGCGGATTGACAGTTAGCACTGCTCTGTTGTGGCACCGTATTCTTTGGTGGTTCCACATGGCTATCGCATTCCTGTTTATAGCTTTAGTTCCTTTTACCAAACTGTGGCATATTTTTGCCAGTATGTTGAACTATGCTTTCCGCGACCTGGAACCATCTGCTTGCCGCATGGTTGAGAATATTGAGGAAGCTGAAACCTTTGGTGTGGAAAACATTGAGGAATTTGGTTGGAAGGATTTGCTTGATCTGGATGCCTGCATACGTTGTGGTAGATGTCAGGAGAATTGCCCGGCATATAACACCGGTAAAGCTCTTAATCCCAAGATTACACTTATTCAGGCCATGAAAGATCATCTGGATGCTAAAGCTCCTTATCTACTAGAAGCTAAAGCTAGTGGAGAGGCGGAAGTTGAAGAGATGGCTATGACTGAAGAGGCTGAGGCCGAGGCAATTAATCCCATGGAAGCCAGCCTGCTTTATGATATTGTAACTACCGATGTTATTTGGGATTGCACTAATTGCCGGGCTTGTATGGAGCACTGCCCCATGTTTATTGAACACATTCCCAAGATTGTTGAAATGCGCCGTAATTTGGTTATGTGGCAGGGTGATATGCTGGGTGAAGCCCAGGCTGCCTTTACCAATATGGAGCGTAACTATAATCCCTGGGGTGTAGGTTGGGCTAATCGCGCCGGATGGCTAGAGGAAAGAGGAGTACGGGAAATGGTTAACCTCTTACCTGAAGACGGCCAAGAATTTGAATATCTGCTGTATGCAGGTTGTGCAGTATCATTTGATGACAGGTATAAGAGAGTTGGCGAAGCACTGGTTAAGCTGCTCAATAAAGCTGGGGTCAGTTTTGGATACCTGGGTACAGAAGAGTTCTGCTGTGGTGATTCAGCCAGAAGGTTAGGTAACGAATATCTGTATCAAACCTTGGTACAAATGAATCTAGAATCGTTTAATAAATATGAAGTCAAGAAAATAATAGTTGTTTGCCCGCATGGTTATAATGCACTGAAGAATGAATATCCGCAAATGGGCGGGAATTACGAGGTATACCATTATACTGAATTCCTGGCCAAGCTGATGGCTGAAGGAAAGCTAAAACCCAGCAAGTCTTTAGCAGCTAAAATAACCTATCATGACTCTTGTTTCCTTGGACGGCATAACAATATGTATGATCAGCCTAGAGAAGTTCTGAAGAAAGCCGGTTGCAATATCATAGAAATTGAACAGGCTAAGAATTTTGGCTTCTGCTGTGGTGCTGGTGGAGGACGTATGTGGTTGGAGGAAGATGCAGTTGAAGGTTACAAACGTATTAATGATACTAGAACTGACCAACTACTAGTTCCTGAGCCGGAAATGATAGTAACTAACTGCCCGTTCTGTCTGACTATGATGGATGACGGAGTAAAGGGAGCAGAGAAAGAAGAACAGACTAAAGTTTTCGATGTTGCGGAAGTATTATGGAAGGCTATGGAATAATATATTAGTCCTTTTAAAAGGAACCCTGTTAACGGGGTTCCTTTTTTTGTTACTATTGGGCAGGAATCCCTAAGGGGGAAAGCGAATAAGTTCAAAGCACACAAATCATTGTAGAAAGGAGGGAGTGGAGAGAAGTTTAGCTATAAAATGTTATTTTAGGGGGTTATAGATTAATGTCAAGAGAAGTTGTTCTGGTTGGAGCCTGCCGTACGCCAGTAGGTACATTTGGCGGAACCTTAAAAGATACCCCGGCAGTAACGTTAGGTAAAGTAGTTATGGAAGAAGCATTAAAACGGGCTGGACTAAAAGGTGAGCAGCTTGATGAAGTTATATTTGGTTGTGTTCTACAAGCAGGCCTGGGACAAAACGTAGCCCGTCAGGCCATGATTCATGCCGGTATTCCCCAGGAAGTTACTGCTTTTACTATTAACAAAGTCTGTGGTTCCGGATTAAGGGCTGTTAGCCTGGCGGCTCAGGTTATTAAAGCCGGCGATGCTGATATTGTTTTAGCCGGTGGTATGGAAAACATGAGTGCTGCTCCCTTCGTTCTGGATAAAGCCCGTTATGGCTATCGTATGAATAATGGCACTCTGGTAGATATCATGATTAAAGACGGCCTCTGGGAAGCATTTAACGATTATCATATGGGTATAACTGCTGAAAATATTAACGAACAATGGGGAATTACCCGCGAAGAGCAGGATGAATTTGGTTTCAGGAGCCAGGAAAGAGCTTTTGCAGCTATTGAGTCGGGTAGATTCAAAGATGAAATAGTCCCGGTAGTAATTAAAACTAGAAAAGGTGAAACCATATTTGATACAGATGAACATCCCCGCAAAACTACCCTGGAAAAGATGTCAGGCTTAAGGCCGGCCTTTAAGAAAGACGGTAGTGTAACCGCCGGTAATGCTTCCGGTATTAATGACAGTGCTGCTGCCGTAATCGTAATGGCCAAAGAAAAAGCTGATGAACTGGGAATTAAGCCGATGGCTCGAGTAGTTAGCTATGCTTCCGGCGGAGTTGATCCCAAGATTATGGGAATAGGACCAATACCTGCCAGCCGTAAGGCTTTAGAAAAAGCTGGCCTTACTGTAGATGACCTTGATTTGATTGAAGCTAACGAAGCCTT
>DUMX01000134.1 GCA_012839665.1 Gelria sp. | reverse complement strand
TTTCTATGATTTTATCATAGGCAGCGACGGACAGTTGAAAATTGTTTTAGGTCGCTATGTACCTTAATTTTTTTAATTCCGTTTAATCATATGAATGAGGAGAACGACAAAGGGAGACATGCAACAACCAGGCGCAAACTGTTTGTTATTAAGGCATTAGAATTTTATTTTCTTTTTCACATTACGAATATTTCTGAATTCAAGGCGCCAGATGGGGAAAAATAAATTCTAAATAGTCAAAGGCGGGGGATATATATGCCTTTTGTTCCTCAGAGGGTGTTTTTTGAAGCTGAATCATTAGATTACCCCATAGCCCAAAAGATATTAGACGCACTTAAATCTAACCCCAGGGTAAGCATTAATATGCTCAAGTCCAAACAAAGAATAAAAACTATGCCCGGAGCCTCATGGGAAGAGGCTTATCAGGCGGGTAAAAGAACTCTGGTAGTAGGTATAAGAAAGACGCTCAACTTTCAAAGTTGCAAGCCTTCAGCTCACTATCAACTTCCTTTGGTAACCGGATGTATGGGGCAGTGTGAATATTGCTATCTGAATACTCAATTCGGGAAAAATCCCTATATAAGAGTATACGTAAATTTGGAAGAAATACTAAGTCAGACCGCCAGCTATATTGAGCAAAGGAAACCTGATACTACTATATTTGAAGGTGCAGCCACATCTGATCCGGTACCGGTCGAACCATACACCGGATCTTTGGCTGAAACCGTTCAGTTTTTTGCTCGGCAGGAACATGGCAAATTCAGATTTGTTACTAAATATACGGATGTGGACTCCCTACTAAATCTAAATCATCAGGGCAAAACAACGATTCGTTTCAGCATTAACGCTGACCATATAATACGTAATTATGAACACTTTACCCCAGGATTACCAAAACGATTGCTGGCAGCTGGTAAAGTTGCCGCTGCTGGCTACCCATTGGGTTTTATCATCGGCCCGGTTATTTTATTTGACGATTGGGAAGCTGAATATAAAAGGATGTTTGAGGCACTGCGGGATACTTTAAGTTCTCGTAAATCTGATGGCATCAGTTTTGAAATCATCTCTCACCGCTTTACTGCTCGGGCTAAAAATACCATTATGAACGTTTATCCTTCTACCACCCTGCCTATGGATGAGTCTCAACGAAAGTACAAATATGGACAATTTGGTTATGGCAAATATGTGTATCAACCCGAGCAAATAGAAGGTATTACCTCGTATTTTAGGCAAGCCATAGAAGAATTCTTTCCCGGAGCCAATGTTGATTATATTATTTGAAATATCATTTAACTAAACCTTTTTAAAATCAGGGCCTTGGAAAAATTCCATGCTTCGTTCCGGCCGCTGTACTATCTCTAATGCCAGATATTTAATGAACATGGTGGGGATTCATGTTCCAGAATAAACCTTTTTACAACATTAAAGCTGGACAGTAACATTTTTTCTTACAACAACCCTTTATATTGGCGCTTGTTATATACAATGCGGCGAATCTGTACCGTATCACTCTTTACCACAAAAAACACCAAATAGTTTTCTACAATCAGATACCGGTATCCTTTTGCTTTCAATGCGACATTCCGTACAAAGGGACATCGTTCCGGCATTTCCACAAGGCTACCGATTTTTTCTACCAGCAGGTCGTAGTATCTAATCGCGGCCTGGGGTGACAGCGTATTCAGGTAGTTGACAATATCATTCAAGTCCATTTGGGCAGCAGGATATATCTTAACCTTATACTTGTCCATGTATGCTATTCCTCAATCGTTTTGCATACTCAAAAAAGTCCTCACCCTCTGCACCGTTTGCTATTTCTTCCTCCGCTTCGGCCAGCTTTACATATAGGTTTATGAGTCCTTGCTGACGCTCATAAGTTTCAATACTCATCACAACCATATCACCAACACCGTTTTTTGTTATAAAAACTGGCTCTTTGGTATTATGGCAAAGCTCCGAAATTTCATTGGCGTTATTTCTCAAATCAGAAATTGGCCTGATGTTTGGCATAATTCCAACTCTCCCTTATATCAATATTTGCATTCATATTTTATCATAATTTTGAGAACATGATCAATGAACAATAACTACGGGAAATGGCATGGTTTCTACAAAAAGTGGTACTCCGGCGTTTGCGGAAGAAAACTTGACGACTATTAAGGAGTTGAAGACGTGGCTTCTGGAAGTATTGGAGAAGAGATAACTGCTATTGCAAAAAAATATGCAGATTTGGGCAAAGAAGAAATGAACGTAGAAGCAGTCTATTTGTTCTGCACATTTTATCACCAAATTGTGCATAAATCAATATAGATTAGGCAGTATCAATAGCATATCTATTAAATACACTATCAACTCTGTACATTACTAGACAAGGTTTTTATGCAGAAAATAAATAACTTAACAAAAATTTTATCCCTCTAATTCTAGAATAAAAGCGGTTGTATAGTTGTAGAACAAATTAAATCAGGGAGGGATTATATTTATGTCAAAGATAATGAGGTTTGTTTCTATTTTTGTTCTGGCGGTAGCATTGCTTTTCCCCGCTATATTAGCGGAACCTGCGCTGGCTGAATCCCCAGAAATATCTAAGAGTAGTTTTTCTTCAATTATTGAAGGAACAATTAACTCATTACCTGTTTTAACACAGGGACCAGTCGGGATTGTAGAAATTGAAGATAACTTGCCCATTAAAGAGGGGAATCTCAATGATATTAGCCCGTATCTTCCTGTAAGGGTAAATACTGGCAGATATATCGAACCGCAGGTTCACAATCTACTTTTAGCTGCCAATGGAGTCCTTCAGTATCTATACCTGTCGGCATAA
>DUMX01000133.1 GCA_012839665.1 Gelria sp. | reverse complement strand
TAGCGTACATGGGGGTTAATAAGAAAATAGACGGGGATTAGACACTGAAGGACACTGATTTCTTATGATTAACACTGAAATTTTTTAAAATAAACTAAACCCCACCTTGTATTTTCATCGGTGGTTGTGTGCGTTTGGTGGACATGGTGGGTTAAATAATTTTAGTAGGAGTGGAGGAACTAATTAGTGATTATTTATGGTAGAGAAATCAGAGAAAAAATAAAGGAAGAGGTAGCTCGTACTGCCAAAAACATTCCTATGGGTATGGTCGTTATACAGATAGGTGATGATAAAAGTTCGCAGGCTTATGTTAACGGCATTAAAAAATTTGGGGATGAAACCGGGGTGAAGGTGGAAATCGCCAGTCTTTCTGTTGGAATAAGTCAGGAAGATGCTATTAAGCATATACAAAAAATTAATCAGGACCCGGGTGTCAATGGTATAATGCTACAAACTCCCCTGCCGCCTCATCTAGATATTGCTGTATTAGTTAATGCTATTGACTACCATAAAGATGTAGAGGGAATACATAATTATAATTTAGGTAAATTAATCAGCAAGCAGGAGGGGGTAAAACCAGCTACTCCGAAAGCAGTTATAAGCATGTTGAAACATTATGATATACCCATAGAGGGTAAGAAGGTATGTATTGTCGGCAGAAGTGCTATTCTGGGCAGCCCGCTGGCTATGATGATGAGTTCGGAAAACGGGACTATAACCCTTTGTCACTCCAGAACTAAGAACCTGGAGGATGAAATCCGTAGTGCTGATATACTAGTTGCTGCATTGGGGAAAGCCAACTATATTACTCCGGACATGGTTAGCGAAGATAGTGTAATAATAGATGTAGGCATTAATTTCGATGAGAATGGTCGTATGGTGGGAGATGTTCATGAAGAGTCCAAGGCCAAAGCTCGTATAGCCAGCGCTGTACCTGGAGGAGTCGGGCTAATTACAGTGGCAGAACTGTTTGACAACCTGAGAATTCTAAGCCAGAACAACCAGATAATTTAAGTAGACTGGCAATGGATGTAGGTAACGACTCTCTATTTAACATTTAGACTTATATTCTGTGGATAAAATAAATTAAGGAATTTTCAATAGTTAGGCAGGAATATCAATATTTATATAGAATTAAACTAATAACAACATTAACAAACGAAAGATGGACAACAGCAGACTGATATTTACGATAAAACTAACTATAGCGAACTACAACTAATTATTAAATGTAAAGGTTTTGTCTGAAAATTTAATATTAATGTCTTCGAGCCTTTTATCCTACAGCTTAAGGCCATGGATAATTGGACGAAAGGAGCTTTAAATCACTCCCCAGGGTATAGCTGGAAACGGTTGTGCCTCCCGTGTTTGGAAAGAAGATATGGTAATTCTTCCTAAAGAGGCATGATTTGCTCTTTAAGAGGACAATACAAGCAGGTAGATTATTTCTGCCTGAATTAATATGTAGTGTTAAAACCAGCATCAACTTTCCGATGCTGGTTTATTATTTTCGCCATGTAAAACAGGAGTAAGTGATTATAATTTGGGGTGGGAGAAACAGAAGCTGATAAATGTGGGGTTTATGATTAATTCCGCTGGATTCTTTTTCTCTTACCCCTCCCTATTAATAGCATCCCTTTGTAAAAAAAGAATCTGCTCATACTTATTTTTATCCTTTTTTGCTCTGGGGCGATACCTGGAACCTCCGGGACAATTACTGGAGGTATTAGCCGCCCAGGTATTGCCCTCGGAGCCAACTTGGAGTACTAGCATGTCTCGACTCCATACTACCACCCGGGAAAAAAGCGAATTTACAAAAACTAGAGAAGATAAATCGACAAATATTTTTCTTACGAGCGAAACCAGCTGTATTACCATAAACAAGGAGTATTCTTAAATAACTGACATCTTAATACCGCCTGGAAACATACCAAATGCTAGAATTAATGCACTTTAGGGCCAGCATAAGCTGATAGCGGATATAACATAAGCATAGGGGACAGACCTCTACAGTCTGCCCCCTATTTTTTTGGGAATATTTACGCATAGTCAAAACTGTCGAATAATGATAGAATACTTACGTGCTTACGAATAGTACGGATTTCTAATAACTCCATAATCTCCGAGCTGTACTACCTTCAGCTACGGCTATGGTATGCAGCCGATGGGTACAACTGGAAACGGCTGTGCCTCCCCTTTGGAAAGGAGAGTATTATAACCGGATAAACGGGTAAATAACCTGAAGTCTTCTTTCGAGAGCTTCAGGTTATTTTAATTCAAATATAAGTATTGATGTCGTATCTAAAAATAATATTTAGGAGGTATTAGCATGTTGAAGTTGAGGCAGAAGTCAAGGTTTTCGGTAGTATTAGTGCTGGTTGTTCTTTTTTGCTTATTTTTATCCTTACCGGTACTGGCTGAAGGTGGTAGTGGTGACGGTTCCGGTGGCGGGCATAATACCCCATTGGGGTTGGCTGCTTCCAGTCCTGCTGATGGGGCTACAGATGTGGCAGTTAATACCCAGATTAAGCTAACTTTTAACAAAAACGTTATTAATATGTCGGTAAAAGACAATAACGTAAAATGTTTCGCATTGTATAACAATGGGCAGCAGGTTCCGATTAACGTTATTATGGCCGATGACCAGATTCAACCGGAATACAAGCGGGAAGTGACCATTGCCTCCCAGCTGCCTTTTCAGCCTGGAAGCAGCTATACTCTGAAAATATCACCTGAACTGCAGGCTAAAAGTGGAGCTCTATTGGGGCAAGAGGTAACAGTAAGTTTTACTACGGCTGGTGATAAAAACGTAACCCCCAGTACTCCTAAAAATGATAGCGGAAATACCGTAAAGCCGACAGAACCGGTAAACCAGCAGAATAATATTAATAAAAACCAAGTAACAGTTGATAATAAAGCTGACAACGACAAGTTGGCAACAAGTGATAATAAGGTACAAGCAGAGCAGGATGAAACTAAGCCCGACCAGGATAAAAATAATAATGAAAAGTCCAGTAGTAAAGATAGTAAAACACAAGCCTCTGACCAGGACAGCAGTATGAGCAAGCCGGTGATTGCCGGCATTATAGTAGTAGCAGGGGCATTAACACTTTATTTTTTCCTGAAACGTAAATAACTTAAGAATAACTTAAGGGGGGATTATCCCCTTAAGTTATTTTCAGGAGTGGGCACTATGCGTAAGAGAATTATTTACATTTTATTAATAATAGCACCCCTGCTCTGTGTATTTGCCACACTCTTTGTAGGTAGATACCCATTGTCCCTGCCTTTGGTAATCAAGACATTATGGAGCCAAATAGCATTGGTTAATTATAATATTCCAGATATGTACCAGACCCTGGTTTGGGATATTCGAATGCCCCGGGCTATTCTGGGGGCTATGGTAGGTGGTTGCCTGGCAGTTAGTGGGGCAGCTTTCCAGGGATTATTTCGTAACCCACTGGTAAGTTCAGGAATACTTGGGGTAAGTTCCGGGGCCGGATTTGGTGCAGCTCTAGCTATCATCCTTTTTCAGGGCAATACCTCGGCTGTTTATATTTTCGCCTTTGTTTTTGCCCTGCTGGCGGTGCTTTTAAGCTACCTTATTGGCCGGGTGTATAATACTACTCCTACCATCACACTGGTTTTGGGAGGCGTAGTTGTATCCTCTATTTTTTCGGCTTTAATTTCTTTTGCCAAATATGTAGCGGATCCGTATCAGCAGCTTCCAACCATTGTTTTCTGGTTAATGGGTAGTCTGGCTACAGCTCGTTACCACGATATTTTAGTGGCTGGAATACCTATGGGTATTGGTGTAGCAGGATTAATTGCTATCAGGTGGCGCATAAATGTGTTATCTATGGGTGATCGGGAAGCCCATTCCCTGGGAATAAATCTGGCAGTTGATAAAGGTATAGTAATTATTTGTGCCTCCCTGGCAACAGCTGGTGCTGTCTGTGTAAGTGGAATAATTGGCTGGGTGGGATTGGTTATTCCCCATATATGCAGGATGATAGTAGGTAACGACAACCGGGTATTAATTCCCGCCAGCCTTTCCGTGGGAGCCTGTTTTTTAGTTTTGGTAGATAATGTGGGGCGGATTATAACCGGGTCGGAAATGCCCCTGGGGATCCTTACTGCACTGATAGGAGGACCCTTCTTTGTTTGGTTACTAAAGAAAACCAAAGGAGGGGGCTGGTAATATGAGTATTTTAGAGGTGGCTAATGCTTCATTTAATTACGAGCGGCATTCAGAGAAGATTTTTGAGGATATAAATTTTACGGTGGGTAAAGGTGAAATATTTTGCTTGCTGGGTCCCAATGGCTGTGGCAAAAGTACTTTGCTGGATAGTATTTTAGGGATTAACCATTTAAACGAAGGGGGAATTCGGATAATGGGGAAAGATACCCGTACGCTCAAGGCGGGGCAGATAGCACGTTATATTGCTTATGTACCCCAGAGCCATGAACGTACTTTTCCCTACCGGGTAATCGATATTGTTAAAATGGGTCGGGCAGTGTATACCGGGCGTTTCTCCTCCCCCTCGGCAGAAGATAAAGAAATTGCCAAAGAGGCTCTTGACCTGGTCGGTTTAAGGCATCTGCGGCACCGCCCCTATACCCAGCTCAGTGGTGGAGAGGGACAACTAGTGATGATTGCCCGGGCCCTGGCTCAGAAAACACCTGTGATTGTAATGGATGAGCCTACCGCTCACTTGGATTTTAAACATGAAATGGTGGTTATGGAAACCATTGTCAGGTTAGTTAAAACCGCTAATCTGACCGTAGTTATGGCTACCCACTTTCCTAACCACACCTTTTACTTGGAGAACAATGGCATTAAGACTACGGTAGCCTTGATGTATAAAAAACATTTTTTGGAAGTAGGGAGCCCTACCCAGGTGCTTAATGAACATAACATGAGAACCCTTTATAATGTTAATACCAAATTAATGACTTGCCCTCTGGATATCTCTACAGAATTAAAACAACTAGTTCCAGTTAGTACCCTGAACGGATTAAACGAAGAGGAGCGGAACGCCGATGTTTGACAAAAAATATCCCCGATTAATACTATTATTACTAATAGTGCTGTTGTTGGTAATAGGCTATCATTACTGGCAGGGGCATAATCAATCAGGTAATCAGAATTTACCCAGCAAAACCGAGCAGAGTATAACTGTTGTTGATAACCTGGGTCGTAAGGTAGAGGTGCCTGCCCATGTTGAAAGGGTTGCTTGTCTTTATGCCTTTTCTGGGCATGTAACTGCTATGTTGGGAGAAGGAGATAAGATAGTTGCAATTCCCGATGGTTTGAAACGGGATGTACTATTAAATGAAATGTATCCAGAGATAGCTGATGCACTCATACCAATTGCGGCGGGCTCAATAAATATTGAAGAACTACTGAAAACTGATCCTGATGTAGCTTTTGTCAAAAACAGTACTGCTTTAAACCCGGCAGAAGTTGAAAAACTGGATAAGTTTAATATTCCTTACCTGGCCGTGGATTATAATAGCATTGAAGGACAGCAGCATGCTATTATGGCCATTGCTCAGGCGTTGGGTGTACCGGAAAAGGGTCAGGTCTATAATGATTACTATCAGGCCTGTATAGAAAGGGTAGAGAAGGTAGTGGCAACTATCCCTGAAAATGAGCGGGTACGGGTTTATCATGCGGTAAACGAAGCAACTCGTACTGACACTCCGGATAGCCTGCCTGGTGAGTGGACCCAAATAGCAGGAGCCATAAATGTATCAGTAGATCAGCCTTTACGTCAGCTGGAAGGGAAAAACTATGCCAGTCTGGAGCAAATTCTATTATGGGATGCGGATGTAATTTTGGTAAATGAACCTGGGGTAGTTGATTATATTATGACTAATTCGCAGTGGTCACCCTTGAAAGCAGTTAAAGACAAAAAAGTTTACCAGATGCCCATAGGCATATCCCGCTGGGGGCATCCCGGTGGACTGGAAACACCGCTGGCTATTATGTGGACTGCGAAGCAGCTCTATCCTGAACAGTTTAAGGATTTGGGTAATTAAAAAAGACCTGGTAAAAACTATAAGTCTCTTCTCTTATATCCAAATCTTTAAACTGTTCAGGATAGAGC
>DUMX01000132.1 GCA_012839665.1 Gelria sp. | reverse complement strand
GATAATTAAGGATGACCTGGCCACCCGAGGACTGGAGCTTTATGATATAAAACTTGAATTTGGTCGTGTAGATGGTCAAATCACCCTGATAGACGACATATCGGGCGGTAATATGCGGGTATTCAAAAACGGCAAACAAGTCGACGCCCTGGAATTATCCCGCCTGATTGTAGGATAGCGCGACACGGGGACGGTCCTTTTGTCACACGGGGATGTGACAAAAGGACCGTCCCCGTGTCGCGTTTCTCGCAGGTTAGTTCGATTTGGATACTAAGCGCTCAACGACTCCCCGGTTTACGCCTAATAATTCAGCAATCTTTCGAATTGATAGGTCCGTATTTGTCCGCAATTCCTGAATGACCTCATTACGCATTACCCTATCTTCATGTATTGCTTCCCGGGCCGTTCCTGGCCATTTCTTCGCCAGATACTCTTCAAGATATATACGCCCATCCTCAAGCGTTTTAATCATTTCATCATCTTCATCCATGTACTTCGCCTCATCCAGCTCATTGGAAAACCGTTTAAATTCCTGAATTGCTTCGTTTAAGTTCCTTCCAATTATCCCTAAAATGTATCGTACCTCCGCAATTGTTGTCTCTTCTGGATTAACATAGCTTCGGTAACTGCTCCATTCGTATTGATTGGGTTTTTCAACGATTTTTGCTTTTACAGGATTGTTGTGAATATACCGTATTACCGACATCAAATACCGTTCATCCTCGATAGGCTCGCTTTTAAAACGACCCTGGAATACATGTCCTACCCTATTGTATTTGACATTAAAAAACATGGCATAGCTAGTAGCTATGCCTTTCATAATTGTTGATATCTCGTTTTGGTCATCACGTACGACTAAATGTATGTGGTTATCCATCAAGCAATAAGCATAAATTAATAGTTGCGTTTCGGTTTTTTTCTTTAATAAAATATCAAGAAATCGCTGATGGTCACCATCATCCAGAAAAATCTTTTTCTGTTCATTCCCACGAAGCATGATATGATAACAACCTGATGCACTATATCTCCGCCGCACTCTGCCCACTGGATAACCCCCTAACCTGTTCCGCCTAGTATACCATTAGGAAAGATGAGTGTCAAAAGGACCGTCCCCGTGTCATATCCCCGTGTCATAAAATTTTTCCGTATCTAAATAATCTCATTGCCAAATGTATGCAGGGGAAATATAATTAATATAGAATTATTACTTTAACATAAAATTTAATGTTGGAGTAATTTAAAAAAATTAAGGGGGCAGGATGATGGATTTTAATTTAAGTAAAGAGCAGCTTCTAATTCAGAGAATGGCTCGAGATTTCGCTGAGAAATATATTGAGCCGGTGGCTGAACAGATTGACCAGGAGAATAAGATACCGGAGGATATCCTGAAAGGGTTGGCCGAGTTAGATCTATTTGGTATTCCTTTTCCTGAGGAATACGGTGGAGCTGATGGAGGTTATGATGGTTATGTTCTGGCGATGGAGCAGATTGGTAAAGTTTCCGGTGGGATAGCTATGACCTTATCAGCCCATTCGTTGGCTTTGAGTGCCCTTTCCGTATTTGGAACTGAAGAACAAAAGCAAAAATACATGGTACCAGGATGTAAGGGTACAGACATATTATCCTTTGCCTTTACTGAGCCGGCTACTGGTTCCGATCCAAAACAGATTACTACCACAGCAGTCAAAGATGGTGACCATTATATTATTAATGGTACCAAGCGTTTTATATCTAATGCCAACTGGCCTGGTGCCATGATTCTTTTTGCCACTGATGATGAAAGTGGTAGGCCTTCTGGTTTTATTGTAGATAAGAATTGTGAAGGCTATTCTATCTCCGAACCCTGGGACAAAATGGGGATGCATGGTGGCATGTTACTGGACGTATATATGAAGGATGTTAAGGTTCCGGCTAAAAATCTTCTGGCTGGACCAGGTATGGGTTATCCTATTTTGCAATTGGGTATTTCTTATGGCAAGGTAGGGGTTAGCTCTACGGCTCTGGGTGGCATGGTGGCTGCTTTTGAAGAAGGTCTCAAATATGCTAAAGAGAAAATGCACCGTGATAAACCTATTTCCAGGTTCCAGTCTATTCAACTTAAGATAGCCGATATGGCTATTAAATGCGAAGCAGCACGCTGGCTAACCTATCGTTTAGGCTACCTGGCAAATGATGTTAAGGACCCGAGGCAGTTTGCCAAGGAAGCTGCTTTAACCAAGACTTTTGTATGTGAAACTGCAGTTGAAGTAACGCGTCTGGCTATGGATATACACGGTTCTTACGGTCTAATGAACGACTACAAGGTTAGTCGCATGTGGCGGGATGTTATTATTGGACCACAAATTGAAGGTGTGGCCGATATGCAGAAGATGATAGTAGCCGGATTAACCTTGGCTGATTAAAGATAAACGGGATATAAAGATAAACGGCAGGGGGGTAAACAGGGATGGAGAAGTTTGATGTAATTGTGGTGGGAGCAGGCCTGGCAGGCTTAGCAGCAGCCTATACCCTGGCCCAGGAAGGGATGGAAGTGCTGGTAATTGAAAAAGGCGATTACCCCGGAGCTAAAAATGTTACGGGAGGACGCCTTTACGTTAATCCGGTACGCGAGCTTTTCCCTGATTTATGGGAAAAGGCACCTCTGGAGAGGTTTATAACTAAAGAAGGTGTCAGTATCATGGCAGGTGAGCGTTCACTAAACCTGGAATACTACGGTAATGAGCTAAATCAGGAACCATATCAAAGTTACAGTATTCTACGGGCCAAATTCGACCGTTGGTTTGGCCGACAGACTGAACGTAAAGGAGCCATGCTGGTAAGCAAAAGCCGGGTTGATGATTTGGTAATTGAAAATGACCAGGTAGTTGGAGTATGGGCTGGAGGCGAGGAGCTGAGGGCTGATGTAGTTATTGCTTGTGATGGGGCCCTATCACTGTTGGCAGAAAAAGCTGGTTTACGTGAACCTGGTAATCCCCGCGATTATGCCGTAGGTTTTAAAGAAGTTATTGAATTGGACCCTGACCGGATAGAAGAACGTTTTGGGTTGGAGGGTAATGAGGGTGCAGCCCGGCTATTTATGGGCGAGGTTACCCGGGGTAAGTTTGGCGGTGGTTTTCTCTATACCAATAAGGATAGCCTGAGTCTGGGTATAGTAGTAGGTATTAAGGACCTGATGGAAGGCTCTCCAGCAATACAGGCCCCAATTTTATTGGATGAGTTTAAACAGCGTCCGGAGATTGCGGGTTTGATAAAAGACGGGGAAAGTGTGGAAT
Source organism: Gelria sp. (assembly GCA_012839665.1). Classification (GTDB taxonomy): domain Bacteria; phylum Bacillota; class Syntrophomonadia; order Syntrophomonadales; family Syntrophomonadaceae; genus UBA4844. The sequence continues at coordinate 2,869 of DUMX01000132.1, read as the reverse complement.
ATTCGGCTCATGTTATACCTGAAGGGGGCCTGAAAGCCATTGGCAAGTTATATGGTAATGGCATACTTCTGGCCGGCGATGCTGCCGGATTAGCTATGAATATTGGGGTTACCGTAAGAGGGATGGAATATGCTTTGGCTTCTGGTTATTATGCCGCCCAGGCGGTGCTGCAGGCCAAAGAAAAAGAGGATTTTAGTGCTAATGGCCTGGCTGAATATGAGAAGTTGTTGAACGATAGTTTTGTAATAAAGGATTTTGCGGCTTTTAAGGAGGCTCCGACAGTACTTGATAGCCCCAGGTTTTTTAAACATTATCCCGAACTGTTAGGGAACATCATGAAGGATGTTTATGAGGTACCAGCAGGTCCCAAAGACCGGCTTTACCCGAGTATTAAGAAACATCTTACTTTTAAAGAAATGTGGTCTATGGTTGGGGATGTGAGAAAGGTGATGAAGATATGAGTGAACTTGGCGGGTTGAAAGCCAAATTAGGACTGGACGTTTTTAAACACGATAGTGAACCTCATATCCGTATTAAGCCTGGTATGGAGAAGGATCCCCGTTTAAAGGCAGCGGTACTGGTCTGCCCGGCTGGTTTATATGCTGAAAATGCCGGTGGTGAGGTGGAACTAACTATAGACGGATGCTTGGAGTGCGGCACCTGTCGCATTGCCTGCGGCACTGAGGTCCTGGAATGGAACTATCCTTCCGGAGGTGCGGGTGTGCAATTTCGTTTTGGGTAATAGGCTTAGACACTGAAGGACACTGAAAACTATGAATTTCACTGAAGTTTTTATAGGGGCAACCCCGTGTGTCTGCCCGCGGTTAGGCAGATGCTGTTCGTTATTATTCACCAACCCATTTTGTGGAGGCAACCCGCGGGCGAACAATGGGTTCGCCCCTACAAACCAAAAATTTTTACCAAAATTTGTTATTGGCGTGTAATTTTAAACTTAACGAGGGAGGTTTGGTTGATGAATATTGTAGTGGCTATGAAACAGATACCTGACCTGCAGCAAATCAGGATTAGAAACCGGCAGCCAGTCCTGGATAATGTGCCCCTGACTATGGGGGATATTGATAAGAATGCCCTGGAGGCGGGGGTAAATTTAAGGGATGAGCATGGAGGTAAAGTAATTGTCCTGTCAGCCGGTAACGAAGATGTAGAGGATACGGTCAAAGAGGCTCTGGCTGCAGGTGCTGATGAGGCCTTTCTAGTCATAGACGATAGCCTGGACGGGGCGGAAAGCGGTACAATAGCTAATGTTCTGGCTACTTCTGTTAAACAAATAGAGGAGCCTTCCCTAATCTTATTTGGCGAAGGGAGTGGCGATAATTACTCCGGTCAGGTAGGTTCGCGGGTAGCTGAGATTTTAAATCTGCCCCAGGTATCATTTGCCAGCAGTATCGAAATTAAAGAAAACCAGGCGGTGGTAACCCGGGTTCTAGAAGACGGTGATGAAATAGTACAAGTTGATTTACCCGCAGTAGTATCTGTACTGGCTAATATTAACGAACCTCGCATTCCTTCGGTAACCCAGATATTAAAGGCAGGAAGAAAACCTATGGAGGTACTGGAACTGGGTGAACTGAAGGTTGATGCCGGTAAAGATCTGGTGATTACCGAAAGCAACCTGGCTCCGGAAACAGAACGTAAGAAGGTAGTGGTAAAGAGTGTGGATGAGCTTATCCAGGCTTTGACTACTGAAGGCTATGTGGGGAGGTAGTTAAAATGGCAGGATTTTTAGTTTTTAGTGAAAACAATGACCTGGCTCTGGAACTGGTGACTGCAGCCAACAGTCTTAAGGCCGTTGCAGTAAGCGCATGTACCATTAATAATAATGAACAGGCTCAGGCTCTGGCTGCTACTGGAATCCAGGTGTATGCAGTTAATAATGAGGATTTACTAATGGCTGATGTGGGTGCGATAGCAGCGGCAGTAAGCCAGGTAGCTGATAAGGCTGGTGCAGATACAGTGTTGCTGGCCTCAAACCGTAGGGGAAAAGAGTTGGCGGGAAGACTTGCCCAGGTAATGGATGCCGGGTGTTTGACTGATGTGACCGCGTTAAGTATAGAAGTGGAAAGAATACTATGCCAGCGTAATGCCCTGGGTGGAGCTACGGTAGCTACCCAGTATATTGATGCTGGTAGAAAGGTTATTGCTATTCGTCCCCGTACTTTTGAAGCTGCAGCAGGGGCGGGAACAGGAGCAGTAGATGAGGTAGAGGTAGAGGTAAAAAAGTCCGGGGTTACGGTATTGGAGTTTAAGTCGCGGGCTGGTGACAGTGTAGATATTGAAGCTGCTGAAGTGCTGATAGCAGTTGGACAGGGGTTAAACAGCAAGGATGATTTATCTGCAGTAGAAGAGCTGGCTAAAAAATTGGGTGGTGAAGTAGCCTGTTCCAAGCCGGTGGCTACAGACAAGGGATGGCTGTCCGAGGAAAGGATAATTGGGTTATCGGGTAAAAAATGTAAACCCGAGTTAGCTATATTAATGGGTATATCTGGACAGGTTCAGTTTACCGTAGGTATTCGTGATGCCAAAACTATAGTAGCAATTAACAGCGATGAAAACGCCAGTATAAACCAGATGGCTGATTATATTATCACCGCTGATTTGCATGATGTAGTGGCGGAAATGAATCAAAAGCTGGGATAATTAAATAGACACTTAGACTTAATGTTAGAAATCGGGAGCCTTAAGGGGCTCTCTTTTTCATACCCATTTATTGTTAATAGAGATAGCATCAAGAAATAAACCATTTAGCATATATATAGATATATGCTGTCTATTAACAATAAATGGGTATGAAAAAGAGAGCCCCTTAAGGCTCCCGATTTCTAACATTAAGTCTAAGTGTCTATTTAAT
>DUMX01000131.1 GCA_012839665.1 Gelria sp. | reverse complement strand
GGACCTTCAAAAAGGGATTATCGACGAAGAAGTTGCTCAGGAATTAATTGACCAATTAGTTATTAAGCTGCGTCTGGTTCGTCACCTGCGTACCCCGGAGTATAGCGAACTGTTTGCCGGAGACCCTAACTGGGTTACCGAGTCTATAGGCGGTGCAGGTGTAGACGGCCGCCACCTGGTAACTAAAAGCAGCTACCGCATCCCCCTATAGACTCGGTAACCCAGTTAGGGTCTCCGGCAAACAGTTCGCTATATTCCGGGGTGCGCAGGTGACGGACCAGACGCAGCTTAATAACTAATTGGTCAATTAATTCCTGAGCAACTTCTTCGTCGATAATCCCTTTTTGAAGGTCCCTTTCGATATAGATATCTAAAAAGCTGGATACCCGCCCCAGGCTCATGGCGGCTCCGTTTTGTTCTTTAATAGCTCCCAAATAGGCAAAATAGAGCCATTGTATTGCTTCCCGGGCATTGGCTGCAGGCTTAGAAATATCAAATCCATAAGCTGCTGCCATTTCCTTCAGGGATTGCAGGGCTTGAATCTGGTCGGAGATACGTTCTCTTAGTTGGATGGAAGAAACATTCATAGTTTTATTAAGGCTATCCCGGTCATTCTCTTTAGCCTGAATAAGATAATCAATGCCATAAAGTGGAACCCGGCGGTAGTCTGCAATAATACGGCCCCGTCCATAGGAATCAGGTAGCCCGGTAATTATTCCTACCCGACGGGCTCGGCGCATTTCCGGGGTATAGACGGTAAATACCCCGTCATTATGGGTGCGTCGGTGTTTTTTAAAGAAATCTATTAGCCCTGAAGGCGGTTCAACCCCATAGGCTCGGCAGGCTCTGACACTGGTGCGTAATCCTCCGTAAATGTTTATGGCTCTTTTCAGGGGACTGTTGGTTTGCAGGCCTACTATTATTTCCAGGTCTCGGTCAATGTAGCCAGGAGGATGACTGTTAATAGTAATCGGGGTATCAGCATCTACTTCCAGTACTCCATCGCGGGAGCGTTCCTGCCGTAATAGCTCCTGGCATTTAGCCCAGAGTTTGCGGGTTTTTTCCGAAGGACTGGTAAGAAAGGAATCATCACCATCATAAGGATGATAATTCCTTTGCACAAAATCCCTTACATTAATTGCGCTCATCCACCCGCCTGGTACAAAATCTTGCCATTGAGTAAACATCAATAATATCCCACCTGTCGATAATATTTAATTTCTTAATTAACCCCTTTCGCCTCCACATTATTTTTGTACTACGTTATATTATTTGCAGGTGGGAGAAAAATACTCATTATGTATGGCGATTTAGCAAGGGATTTGGTTTTTATACTATAATGAATGATATATCCGACTATAAGTAAAAAGGAGATTTTAAATTGCCCCCATTGCTGACAGAAGAGAAGGTTATACTCGTAATGATAAATATAAAGAGGCAAAATATAGATTTTGAAGTTTCGATTAAGGAAATGAAGGCTCTGGTGAAGGCGGCTGGAGGTCGGGTTATAGGTATACTTACCCAATCTCGGAATAAACCGGATAGTACTACCTGTATTGGCAAGGGTAAGCTGGAGGAGTTAAAACACTTGGTAGAAGAGCTGGAGCCTGATTTACTGGTTTTTAATACTGAACTTACTCCGGTACAGTTACGGAACCTGGATAATAGCATTGATGTAAGGATTATAGACCGTACCATGCTGATTCTGGATATATTTGCCCGGCGTGCCCGTTCGCGCGAAGGTATACTGCAGGTACAATTGGCTACTTTGGAATATCGGTTACCGCGGCTTACGGGTATAGGTAAGGAACTGAGCCGGACCGGTGCAGGAATAGGTACCCGTGGAGCTGGTGAGCAAAAACTGGAAACGGACCGGCGGGTAATTCGCCGGCAGATAAAGGATATTAAAAAGCAGTTAGAAAAAGCTGAGAAAACTCGTAATCTGCACCGAAAACGGCGTCAACGGGCAGGTTTACCCCTGGTTTCACTCGTAGGTTATACTAATAGTGGAAAATCATCGTTATTTAATGCTCTTTGTAAAGTGGGGCATAGTAGCCGTAGCGAACAGGTAGAAGCCAATGCCCGGCTTTTCCAGACTCTGGATACTACTATACGGAAAGTCCAGATATCTCCTGGAAAGGAAATTCTAATATCGGATACCGTAGGTTTTATTCAGGATTTGCCACCTGACCTGATAGCAGCTTTTCGTTCCACCCTGGAAGAAGTATTAGAGGCCGATTTGCTGTTACATGTAATAGATATTTCAGATTCGGATTACCTGGATAAAATAGATGTAGTCGATGAAGTGCTGGAAGAGCTAGGAGCCGAACCGGAGCGGGTCTTGAAGGTATTTAATAAAATAGACCTGGTTGAGTCGACTGTCCCCATGGGGGTGAATGTATCAGCCCGATATGGTACTGGAATTAGAGAGCTATTAAGCATTATAGGAACTGAACT
>DUMX01000130.1 GCA_012839665.1 Gelria sp. | reverse complement strand
GGAAGCAGTTCTCCAATCTACTCGTAGCCAACTAGGAGAACCATACTATAGAATTAAGAATTGACGTGGAAATGCTTAGCATTTCTCCTATTAATTCTCAATTCTTAATTCTATAGTATGGTTCTCCTAGTTGGCTACGAGTAGATTGGAGAACTGCTTCCAGGACGGGTAAATCTTTCTCGTTCATAAAAGGGTCCTGGCCTTGCTTGATTCGCTCTATACCGGCTTCTACCGGAATTACCCGGTATTTCAACTTGCCCTGGTCATAATACGGATGGGAATAGGTGGGAGTATAAGACACTTCATCTAATAGAGTTTCGCCGCTATTTAAATTCTTACTAAACTTCATTTTAAGAACTATACCGCTGTTTCTTTCCTGACCATGCTGGGCACTTATAAAATTACCCATAGAATAAATGACAAATTTATCTTTATTCCCTACCTTCACTATTTCCATAGTCTGAACTACATGAGGATGATTACCTAAAATAATATCTGCCCCTGCATTCAAGAATTCGTGTGCCATTGTAACCTGTTCCCGAGTAGGACGAGGCTGATACTCCTGACCCCAATGCAATACCAAAATAAGCACATCTACCTGTGGGCGCAGGGCCTCAATATCTGCTAATATCTTATCCCGATCTAAAAAGTTAAAAAATTCCGGGTGTTCATCTGGTACCGGTAAGCCATTGGTACCATAACTATAAGCTAAATAACCAACCTTTACCCCTTTTATATCCTTAATTAAAAATGACTGCGCTTCCTCTTTATTACGATAAGTTCCTACCGTATCCAACCCCACTCCCTGGAGCACATCCAGGGTGCGGATGGCCCCCTTATAACCACGGTCCAACGAGTGGTTATTAGCAGTAACTATCAGGTCAAAACCTGCTTCTTTAAAAGTAGTCGCCGTAGCATCCGGACTATTAAACGTAGGATAACCAGTATACCCGGTTTCCGGACCGGCCAGGGCAGCTTCAAAATCAGTGGAACTATAATCACCTTCATTAATCAGGTCTTTAACATCTACAAAAAAATGTTCAAAACAATAAGACCCGTCAGGCTGCAATCCAGACCTAATTTGAGATCCATGCATCAAGCAATCACCGGCTGCAGTAAGAGTAATAGTCTGTATCTTCGGTACTTTTTCAGTGTCTGCTACTGGTAAATCCTCTTGCCCATGCATTGCCGGGGTCTGGACCTGTATTTCACGGTATATAAACATAGAGGCCAAGCAACCCAAACATATTAAGCAAATTACGATAAAGTTTCGTTTAAACAATTTTACTCTCCCCATATTAACCCGTCATGTACGCCAGGTGCACACAATCACCTATGAAAATAGTAACCGGGGTTTAGTTTGTTTTAAAAAAATTTCAGTGTTAATCATAAGAAATCAGTGTCCTTCAGTGTCTAATCCCCGTTTATTTTCCTATAAATCAAAAAAATAATAAAGAGGAACAATAGGTCCCTCTTTATTCTACCGTTTTATTCTGTTTTAGTCTCGTTCTAAACTACTCTACCTTATTTTTTAATCTCCATCTCCCAGATATCCTTATTATCCACCTTAATATCAACCTTGAAGCCCTGCGATAATGCGAGCTTATTAACATTTTCCTTTGAAACCTGGCTGCTACCTACTATGAGTAATTCAGTAGCTCCAGCATCGATAGCCTTTTTGGTTCTTAAAACTGGAACGGGACAACTGAGTCCACGTACATCTAACTTATCCATGCCCACACCTCCTATGCTTCCCGGTAACTGAATCCAATCCAGACCATAACAATAATACCGATAATACAAGCAATTTGACCATAATTACCTACACCAGCTGGAGAAGCTGCTAACATAAAGTTATGGCAGAATGCAGCCCCTACTATCATTCCTACTACAACTGCACCTGCATCTATGTCCCCCTCACCAGATAAAATGAGCTGACGTAGTGGACAGCCACCCAGCAAAGTTGCAGTCAAGCCAACCAGGAATAATCCCAGGAAGTTCCATATATGCATAGTGTGCGCTATAGGTTGCTCGGCAAAGCCCGGTTTAAAGAAACCAAAGGCAATATTCAGAACTAGAGCTCCAAGAAAAATACCCAGGAATCCTATTAGAAGATAATTATCCCGGATGAGAATAAAATCCCTGATTCCGCCACTGAGACATAACCGGGTACGCTGGGCCATAAAACCAACTAATAAACCCGCCCCGAGCGAAATTCCTATAGGTGCCGCCATGGAACCTGGACCTTCAGTACTGAAGAAGATTGGACCTCCCGCGTCAGGATTAAAGACAGTTCCTTTTAAGAGCAGGAAGAGGAAAAAGGCAAATATAATCGGCAACAGGTAACCTCCCACATTGGAATGGCTGTATTCCGCCCGTCCCAAATTAAAGCCATTTTTAAGGAAATATACCCCGCCACCTACACCAGCTATAAAACCGAGAAATCCGACTATGGCATTGTAGTCTCCGCCAGCCATTCTTAAAACGTCCCGCAAAGGACAGCCTAAGAATACCAGGGCACCAATCATCATAAACATACCCATAATAAAACGTACCAGAGTAGAGGAACCACCCCGGGCCTTAAACTCGCCGCTAAACATTGCAGTTAACATTGCACCCAATACAAGTCCAATAATTTCGGGACGCATATACTGAACTATTCCAGCACGATGCAACCCCAGGGCTCCTGCTATATCCCTTTCAAAACAGGCTATACAGAACCCCATGTTTCCCGGGTTACCCATTTTAACCAGAATAGCTGCAAAAGCCCCGATCACAAGTCCGGTCAAAAGAATAAACCACTTGTTTCTGTTCACTAATATTAACCCTCCCCCAGCTTAGTATAATAAATAGTTATACTTGAGCTTGTTTCATATTATAATAAGATTATTCTACACAACTTTTTTAAATCCTTCCGAAATTTCGAATAATTTATCAAATATTTTCATATAGCATATAGCTACTATTAATATGTTGTTGGGGTCAGGGACAAGGGATCAGGGTTTTAAAGAGGGTTAAGGGGCGGGGATGAAAGGTAACCTATTCCAGGCTCAACCGCCCCAGCTTGCCTTTGCGAAAATCCTGTAATAACACATTACAAGTTTTCTCTACATCTACATCCCCGCCTTTAACAAGGTGTCCTTTTTTGCGGCCTATATCTTCCAATAATTCCTGGTCCGGTCGGTCCAGGTTATCTAATTTCAGCTTCTCATGTAGCACCTGTGGAGCTTTTTCTTTTAAAACTTGGAGCAGGTAAAGGCTGGCATCGTACTCCTGATAAGCCTTCTCGCCAACAATATCTAGCAAGGCTAATTTTAAGCCTTGCTCTACGCTATCAATTTTGGGCCACATTAACCCCGGAGTATCCATAAATTCAATATCATCTCTTACCCTTACCCATTGTTTACCCCGAGTAACCCCTGGCCTGGCTCCGGTTTTAGCCATTTTCTTCCCGGCCAGGAAGTTAAGAAAACTGGATTTTCCAACATTGGGAACACCAACTATCATCACCCGCGCCGGTCTTATTCTCCTCCCCCGACGCTGCAAATCCTCTCGTACAGGTGCAAAGGCAGTCGCTATAAGTTGTAAAACCTCCCTTGAGCCCTTGCCACTGGTGGAATCCATAGCGGCTGCCAGGTATCCCTCACCACGTAATTGCTCCAGGTGTCTCCTGGTATCGGCTGTTGGGGCTAAATCCATTTTGTTTAAAACCATAATGGTCTTTTTAGGACCAATCATTTTTTCCAGCTGCGGGTTACGGCAGGAATACGGAGCACGAGCATCTAAAAGCATCACTACCATATCTACCAGTTTCAGATTCTCTTGTATCTCTTTCCGGGCCTTAACCATATGCCCTGGAAACCAGTTAATACTCACGACTTACCTCCTAATTAAATAGATTTTTAATAGACACCGATAACACAGACCCTTCGGGCACAGATTAACACTGATTTTTTAATCTTTAAGGATGCGGATTTATGTAGTTTTT
>DUMX01000129.1 GCA_012839665.1 Gelria sp. | reverse complement strand
GCTGCAGGAGGCCGGCCTATGGAAAATGAGAAGCTGTTAGAGGAGATAACTTACCTTTTAGAATATCCTACCGCTTTCTATGGCCATTTTTATCCATCTTATTTAGAGGTACCAGCGGAAGTACTGACTACATCTATGATTGAGCACCAGCGTTATTTCCCGGTTTTCGATAACCAGGGGCAGCTCCTGCCCGGTTTTATCGGGGTACGTAATGGAACTGATGATAACCTCGATATAGTTCGGGCTGGTAATGAAAGGGTGCTAAAGGCCCGCCTGGAAGACGCCCTGTTTTTCTGGAATGAGGACCTTCGTAAGCCCTTGGAAGAAATGGCAACCGGGCTTAAAGATGTGCTTTTTCACGAGCGTCTGGGCAGCATTATGGATAAAATTGAGCGGCTCCAGACCCTGGCCGGGGTTATTAGTGAAGCTTGTGGCTTAAGTGATATTACTACGTTAAAACGTGCTGCCCTTCTGTGTAAAGCGGATTTGTTAAGTAGTATGGTTTATGAATTTCCTGAGCTGCAGGGAATTATGGGTCGGTACTATGCTAGAAAGAGCGGAGAGCAAGCGGAAGTCAGCCAGGCTATTTTTGAGCATTACCTGCCTCGGTGGGCCGGGGATATTTTACCAACCACCGACAGTGGTAAGGTTTTAAGCCTGGCAGAGAAAATTGATAATCTGGTAGGTTTTTTTGCTATTGGTATAAAACCCAGCGGTTCGCAGGACCCGTATGCTTTAAGACGTCAGGCCCTGGGTATAGTACACATCATTTTGGATAGTGGACTCAGTTTGGACTTAGCAGCTTTGACTGGTAAAGCGTATGATAATTTTGCTGCCCTTCAAACCGATAGTACTCGTGAGGATACTGTATCCGAAGTAATAGAATTTATAATGCAGCGCATGCGCGGAGTATTATTAGAACAGGGATACTCTTATGATATCATCGATGCTGCTCTGGCGGTATCATCTTATGATATTATCGATATTTCTGCCCGCATACAGGGCTTACAGGAACTGCGCCAGTCTGAGATATTCGAAGATTTTATGGTAGTTTATAACCGTTGCCATAACTTATCTAAAAAATGGGAAGATGACAGCATAAATGTAGAAGTGTTGGTAGATGAGAGTGAAATTACCCTTAATCGTAGTTTCAATCTTATTAAGTATGACGTATACCGCAATATTAATACCCGTAATTACCTGGAGGCTTGTAAAATTTTGGCCGGGCTACGCCCGGAGGTGGATAATTTCTTTGATACAGTAATGGTAATGGTTGATGACGTAGAGCTTAAAGCTGCTCGTCTAGGTTTATTAAAAGCGATAGCAAATTTATGTCATCTTATTGCCGACTTCTCTAAAATTGTGGAATAAAAATATCTCTTCAACAGGATATTTTTAAGTGATATAGTATATATAATTAGTGCCTTTTAAGCTAAAAAGTATAGCACATAGGCGGTGGATATTATCGAACTAAGTGATAGGCAGGAGAAAATCCTGGAAATAGTAAAAAACAATTGTCCCATTACCGGTGAACAAATAGCTGATCTTTTAAATGTGACCAGAGCTGCTTTGCGTCCGGATTTGGCCGTACTTACTATGTCCGGATTTTTAGAAGCTAAACCACGGGTGGGTTACACTTATAAATCAGAAGGCTTCGGCAATTTGATAAAAAGAACGCTAAATAGATACCGGGTTAGGGATATCCAGTCTATGCCGGTCATAATGAAGGAAAATTGCAATGTATATGATGCAATTGTCAATCTTTTTATGGAGGATACCGGCAGTATCTTTATTGTTGACGATGAGAACTTCCTAAGCGGGGTTGTATCTCGGAAAGATTTTTTAAAGACAACCCTGGGGCATGCCGATATTCATAAAATGCCGGTAAGTATTATTATGACTCGTATGCCCAATATAGTTACAGCAGGAGTCGACGATACGGTTGTAGATGCAGTTAAGAAAATAGTTGAGCATGAGGTTGACAGTCTTCCAGTGGTAAAAAGCTATATTAATCCGGAGGGGGATGAAAAGCTAGAAGTAGTAGGCAGGATTACCAAAACCAATATAGCCCGCCTTTTCCTGGATCTAGCCAGTGATAGTCGCTAGCATTGGTTCTTAAATAACTAATGGTTGTTCCGGGTCCATATGGCACGGGACATTTAGCCAGAAAATGGAGGTTTTTGCTTTGTTGGATCATTTGCCCAAAGTATATATAGTATCTGATTCGATTGGGGAAACTGCCGAGATGGTTGTCCGTGCAGCTGCCAGCCAGTTTAATTCAAATACTATGGAAATCAGAAGAATACCTAATATATCTGATACTGACACTTTAGATGAGATTGTACGTCAGGCCAGTAGCAATAATTCCATAATTGCCTATACTCTGGTTATAAATGAGCTGGCCGAACATTTGAGGTCCGAGGCTAGTAAATATAATGTGGTCTGTGTAGACATTGTAGGTCCCTTGATTGAGGCTTTCAAAAAAGTTAGCCATATCGAGCCTAGAAGAGAACCAGGTTTATTACGCAAGGTGGATGAAATGTATTATCGTCGGGTGGAAGCCGT